>JANXYC010000015.1 GCA_025350305.1 Cyclobacteriaceae bacterium
ACTCCCGTTCATCAATGAAAATAAAAACCGTCTTAAATTTATCATTGCCCCACATGAGATCAGCGAAGAATTTCTATGTGACATTGAGAAATCCATTAATGGAAAATCCCTGCGTTACTCACATGCAAATGATTCCTCCATTCAAGATATCTCGGTGCTGATCATTGATAATATCGGGATGCTTTCACGCTTATATCGATATGGGGAATTTTCCTTTATCGGTGGGGCGTTTGGTGAGGGACTTCATAATATTCTGGAAGCGGCTTGCTATGGTCTTCCCATCTTTTTTGGCAACAAGGCATATCAAAAATATCAAGAGGCAGTGGATCTTGTATTTCGTGGAGGTGCTTTTGAGGTTGGCAACTTCATGGAGTTAAAATCAAAATATGAAATGATGATCAACCATCCCGCGACCTTTCTGCTGGCGTGTGATGTCACCCGTCATTATGTACTGGAGAATCTTGGTGCTACCAATAAGATTGTAGACTATTGTAACAAATCCTTGAGGTGAATGGAAGGACGTGTGATGAAATCTACCGGCTCCTGGTATGAAGTGCTGGGAGCAGACGGGAAGAAATACAATTGCCGTCTGCAAGGTAAACTCCGCCTGGAGGAGATCAAGGAGAACAATCCGATTGCCATTGGTGACCGGGTTGAGTTACTGCTGGATCAGGATGATGCCTCCATTGAGGAAATCAAGCCCCGTGACAATCACATTCTTCGTCAGTCGGTAAAAAAAGCAAGTCATCGTCAGGTATTAGCCGCCAATGTAGATCAGGTTTTACTGATGGCAACGCTCAAGCATCCACGCACATCGCCGGGTTTTATTGACCGGTTTTTGGTAAGCGCTGAATCGTTCAGGATCCCGCAACTGCTCGTGTTCAATAAAAAAGATTTATTCTCGGCGGAAGACAAAATTCTCATCAATGCCCTTCAACAACTGTATACAGCCATCGGAGTTACCGTGTTGACCATTTCCGCAAAAGACGATGAGGACATTGAAGGTGTGAAATCACTTCTCACAAATAAAACCACATTGGTGGCAGGCCATTCGGGCGTTGGTAAATCCACTTTACTCAATCGTCTGTCTCCTCAAATCCGACAGAGTGTCAGTGAAGTTTCTGATTTTACAAGTAAAGGAACACATACCACAACGTTTGCCGAGATGTTCACCATCGATGACAATACGTTTATCATTGATACGCCCGGAATTAAGGAATGGGGGCTTGTGGAAATGGAGCAACAGGAGATCTCCGATTATTTTCCGGAAATGCGTGAGTTACGGCTGGAGTGCAAATTTGGTTCACGCTGCCTGCACCTGGCCGAACCTAAATGCCGGGTTCGAAGAGCGGTGGAAGACGGGACCGTTTCTGTGAGCCGGTACACTAGTTATGTAAGTATGGTGATGGGAGAGGATAACCGAAAATAGAAGTAGGCAGCAGGTTCCGATAGCTATCGGGAGCAGTAGGCAGTGGGTGTACTCTGTTTTTTTCTGAGGCCCGATGAATTAGAGTATCCTACTTAACAATTTCCAGTACTCCCACGCAAGCCTGATTTCACCCAAGCGAAGGGTTTGTCGCATTTCATAACGAATTCTTTTTTTGAGGGCATCATTCTCTTCGGAGTTTTTGTTCAACGCATACGCTTTTTCACAAACCTTTAATGTCGAGCGCAGCTGCCCGCTTCCTTTGCTGTATTGTTTTCGTCCGAGCGAGGAGCTAACAATCCTTCTCTTTACCAACGGTTCAGCCGTGTAACAATACTTAAAATAGCGGGCAGACCTCACCCAAAAATCAAAATCCTCATACGCAAGGGACTCGTCGTAACCACCAAGTTTTTCAAACACGGCCCTACGCATCATCATGGTGGGGCTATTTATGAAATACCTTGAAATAACCTCTCGATAGACATCACCTTGCTGAATAGTGTCATGAGGAAAGCGGTCGGAATGATATCCGAGGCTTTTCCCCTTTTCATCGATTTGCTCAGCATCGGTAAAATTCACACCTACCTCCGCTCCTGCCGACTGAAATATTTTCACTCCTTTCTCAATCCGTTCGGGAAGCAGGGTATCATCCGCTGAAAGATCGATGATAAAATCGCCCTTCGCTTTTGCAAAGCCTTTATTGAAGGCAGTGCAATTTCCCAGGTTGGATGAACAGGCAATGAATTCAGCCCCGGGATAATGAGAAAGAGTTCTTTTTATCACTTCAACACTTTCATCTGTGCTGTAATCATCCACGACAATGAGTTGGATATTTGGGTACGTTTGGTTTCGTACCGACTGGATGGCTTGTTCGACAAACTGTTCCTGATTATAGCATAGGCAAACGACAGAAACCAGCGGGGTATTCACACCAGTTCCTTTTCAAATGAAAGTTTTATAGAAGGCACGGCGCCCAGCCTTAGTTTAAAATCCAACAGGCTGAAGTTTGGCTGGCCGTTCACTGCAGACGTTCCCAGGTCCAGCAATTGGATCCCGTGGGTCCCGCAGAATTTATACATGGCGCCCGTCAGCAATACCGCTGGGCTGAGGGTGTCAAATTTTTTAAGATGGCCCGAGTAAAAATTATAGAGTATAGCCGGGTTAACCTGAATGGCAATTGATGCGGCCGTCAATTCCTTCCCGAAATACGTGACAAATAAAAAGAAGGATTTCTTAAAGGTGGTCACAGTCTTCATTAACTCTTCCAGCGTCATGCTCAACGAGTGGCCCCGTTGCTGGCGACAACGCAAAATAAAGTTATATACATTTTCCAGTTCACTAAGAGGCTGTGTTTTGCATGTAAGTCCCTTCATCTTACTTTGCTTCAGCTTGCGCTTCTCCCAGGCTTCTATCTTTTCTTCGAAGCTGATGCTATCGACTCTGATTCCCGAACTCAACTCCGCCTTGTTGATACGATAGTCCAGGTTTAAAAGGATGGTGTGCAGCAATTCTCCCGACCTGCGATAGTATAAAGGTGGCTCTGTAATGTAGACTGACGTGACCCCCTTTTTTCGGAGATGCTCTTCACAATGCTGGATAAACTCATAGAGCACCAAGGGCGATAGGCGTTCAGAAAAAAGAAATGAACCGAACGGTGCACGCACGGGAGTGAGCGCCATTTTGTTATCCACGTGAAAGGAAACCTGCGCCATGACCTTTTGATACACATTCCGCAGCAGGTAAAAGTTCAGCCATTCGTCCGCTTGCAAGCTTAAATGGTCCGGGTGGTTGAACAAATAGGAACCGTAGTCCGGCGAGAAGGCCGGAGGTAAACTGTTGGCAACACGATAACCATTCTCCAATCAGTAGGGAATTCCTAATTTCTTATAGATAAAATGCATGAGCCAGGCCGGGCCGATCATCAGAAATTGCAGGTCTTTAAGAAAGGAAGGTTTCTTGCCCTCCACTTTATGTCCATAAAACTGACCGATCCACGCCACTACAAAAATAAAAAGACTTGCCGCCCAAAGTGGGGTGCTGGTTTCAGCTATCAGCCGCGCAACGTACAAGCAAAGCGCTGAAAATAACATCATGCCGATTGTTAGCGTAATGGAAAGGGTACTGTAATAGGCAATCGCCAGCACGAGCATAATCGTGGCCCAGTTGGCGTAGGGATTCTCTCCCAGAATCGATTGAACTAATCCCGATGGAATGGAAGCTGTCAAACCTATCACGCTAAAGAAAATAAGTGGAACACAAATCCAATGGATGATTTTATTGGTGACGTTCCGGTGACTTTCACCGTACTCCGAAAGAAGCAGGTCTATTTTTCGCATATACAATGGATTTATAAGTGAAGAGTGGTGCTTTCCTTTTTAAAGTTAGGTAAAATTCTTTTGCTATCAAGCTTGGATTTACTTCAAATTGACACCGTCAAAACCGACACTTTTGAAATGCACCCTCAAGCCTTGGTTTTCACTTTCGTCCAGGCCTTAATTTGCCAAAAGACTTTCCCGGTAGTGATATGATTTCCTTTCACGTCATGAATTTTTATTTCGCACGGCACGATCACTGCATCCTGGGTCCTCAGTGGCAAAATAATTTGCTGCTGGAACCACTCATCCGAAGTTCTGAACTCCGCAAGAGCGTCCATCTTACCCTGGTAGTGATAATCCATTTCAATACGCTGCATGATCAGCCTGTATTTTTTTATGTCGAGTCGTGACAGTAATAAAAAACCGGTAGTAAATTCAGAGATGGTAGCCAGCGCGCAGGCATGCAGACCCCGGATGTGATTAAAATTACTTTTCCGGTACGGAATGAGTGCCTTCAGCAAATTGTCACCGATTTCCACCACCTGAAACTTGTGCGGGCGGTTAAAAGGGACCATCCTGTAGAGGGATTGGTTAAGTACCCAGCGCCAAAACGCTGAGTGCTTGGCTTTTTCAATTATCTTGGCGGGATCAAGCATGGGAAAGGTGTTACGGTGTTAATGTACTGAACGGGATAATTCAAGTGTGGAAGTTAGGATAAAATTTTGACCGCCTTATGAGGAAGAAAGTTATTGTACTGGGTGCGGGGCTGGTAGGTAAAGCCATGGCCATCGACCTGGCCAAAACTTGTGACGTCACGTCGGTGGATATAAATGAGGAATCACTGAGCGAGGTTAGAACGTTTGATATTGCTACTCAAAAAGTTGATTTCTCCGATCTCCATGCTTTGCGCGCCATCCTCAAATCTTTCGATTTGGTAGTGGGCGCCGTGCCAGGATTTATGGGATTCCAAACCGTCCAGGCGGTGATTGAAGCGGGAAAAAACATGGTGGATATTTCGTTTTTTCCGGAAGATCCTTTCGATCTGGACGCACTGGCAAAAAGCAATAACGTGACTATTGTAACGGATTGTGGAGTAGCACCAGGTATGGGTAACATTATTCTCGGACACCACAATCAAACGATGAAAATCAATTCCAGTGAGTGTCTTGTGGGCGGCTTGCCAGTCGTTCGTGAATGGCCGTATGAGTATAAGGCTGTTTTTTCTCCCATTGATGTGATCGAAGAATACATTCGCCCGGCCCGCTACGTACAGAACAGTAAAGTGGTCATTAAAGAAGCATTGTCTGATCCTGAATTAATTCATTTCGACGAGGTTGGAACATTGGAATCCTGGAACTCGGATGGTTTGCGGTCATTGATTAAGACCATGCCGCATATTCCAAACATGATTGAAAAAACCTTGCGTTATCCCGGCTGCATCGAATACTTACGCGTACTGCGGGAGACGGGGTTCTTTTCTTACGAGGAAATGGACATCCGGGGTAGTAAAGTCCGGCCGATCGATGTGACGGCCAAATTATTATTTCCAAAGTGGAAACTCAAGCCAGGCGAAGAAGAATTCACGGTCATGCGGATCCGGATCAGCGGAATTGAAAACAATCATCAAAAAACGTACGAATACAATTTGCTCGACCGCACCGACAAAACTTCCGGAACTTTGTCTATGGCTCGAACAACTGGTTACACCTGTACCGCAGTGGCACACCTGGTACTCGATGGATTATATTCCCGTAAAGGAATATCGCCACCCGAGTTCCTTGGCGAAAATGAGACGAATTTCAAATTCATTATGAATTACCTGGAAGCGCGAGGCGTGAAATACAAACAAACGATACAGTAGCGTCCGTCTCAAATGACGACACTATTGCAAGCATAGCTGAACTATAAAATTCACCTGTTAGGGATGACGGAAGAGCATAACGATAAGATCACGATTAGCAACGAGGAGGTCAATCAGCTTCCCTTGGGGGCCTTCGAGGGAGAGGTTATTGTTATTTCCGATCCCAAAAATCTAACGGATGTTTTTGAGGAGATCAACGCGCATCATTACGTTGGTTTTGATACCGAGACGAAACCGGTCTTCGTCCGTGGTCATCACAATAAAGTGGCCATACTTCAGATTGCTTTGCCTGAAAAAGTCTTTCTTATCCGGCTGATGGCCACCGGGATCACGCCGGAGATTGTCCGGTTTTTGCAAAGCGAGCAAATTCTGAAGGCGGGAGTCGCCATCCGCGATGATATAAAAGCATTACAACTTCTGAAACGATTCAAACCGGCAGGATTCGTGGAACTGGCACATCTTGCAAAAGAAGCCGGCCTGGAGGTAGAGAGTGTAAAAAAATTGGCCGCCTTGTTGCTGGGCTTTCGCATTTCCAAAAGCGCCCAGACCAGCAATTGGGAAGCGGATCAACTCCATGAAAAGCAAATCAGTTATGCCGCTACCGACGCGTGGGTGTGTCTCGAGGTCTACAGGAAATTAAAAACTACCCTGCAGTAGTTTGAGGAACTGGCAAATTTTTCTTCAAGGTGCTTCTCGCAAGCACAGCGCTGATAATCATAAATACCGCGCCCAACAACATAGCAGCACCCGGAAAATAAATATCACCTTCGGGCTTCGTGAAGAAGGCGAACAAGTTATTCATCAGCGGTGGCCCTACAATGGACGTGACACTCATCAAGCTTGTAAATCCTCCCTGCAATTCGCCTTGCGCGTTGGGCGGAACAATCCCCGACATAATTCCCTGCAACGCCGGCCCAGCGATTCCACCCAGGCAATACACGACCGTAAAAGCATACATCATCCATCCTTGTGTGGCAAATGCATAGAGTAAAAGACCGGCGGCATACAAACCGAGTCCTGTGTAAACACTTCGCTGTTGGCCTAACTTAGGAATAATCCTTCTGATCAAAACCCCTTGAACGAGGGCGAACACAAACCCCACGACTGCCAATGAAATACCAATGGAGCCGGGAGTCCATTTGAATTTTTCTATCGTATAATACGACCAATTACTTTGAACGGCATGTGCAGCCAGGTAAACAAATGTCAGTGCCAACAAGAGTCCGGCGATGACGGGATACTTCCACAATGTGAGCAGCGTACCCACCGGGTTGGCGCGCTTCCATTCAAATGGTCTTCTGTTTTCAGGCTGAAGGGATTCTGGCAATATGAAATAACCATAGAGCCAGTTTAACAAGGTCAGAATACCTGCCGCCATAAACGGTACCCGCGGGCCATAATCACCCAGCAAACCACCGATTATGGGTCCGATGATGAAGCCCAGCCCAAAGGCGGCGCCGATAATTCCAAAATTCTGCGCCCGGTTCTCATTGGTGCTTATGTCAGCAATGTACGCGCCTGCCGTAGTGAAACTGGCTCCCATCACACCCGCAATGATACGTCCCAGAAAGAGCCAACCGATTGATGATGCCAGGACCACTAAAAGGTAGTCTACACCAAAGCCAAACAAAGACGCGAGTAAAACAGGCCGTCTGCCATACCGATCACTCAATCCACCCATAATGGGTGCACAAAAGAATTGAGCGATAGCGTACGATGCTATCAGCCATCCACCATAGGTAGCCGCCAGACTAATCGAGGTGCCTGGACCTATGAACTCCTGCAAGAGTTTAGGTATCACGGGTATAATGATCCCAAAGCCTGTTACATCAATGAGAAGGGTAACAAAGATGAAGCCTAAAGCGGGTTTGGATTTCGACATAGACTAGTTTCTGCTGACAAATTAACAATTGTATAGGGATAAATGGTAATCGGTAATCAGTGATCAGTAATCGGTGATGATTACCAATTACAATGTCAATTACCCGATTTAACAAAGACCGGCAGTTGAATATGAGAGGCCTTTGAAGAAGACCGGTAAATCTTTTGCGTGGCACTTTGAAAATCCGATTCCTTCGCCTCAAAAATATTCGGAACAAATTTCTGCGGATTCCGGTCGATGATGGGAAACCATGTGCTCTGTATCTGCACCATCATCTTATGTCCTTTTTTAAAGACGTGATTCACGGCATGTAGATCGATGGAATAGGTATTAATCTCATCCGGTTTAACGGCCTCTGGTTTTTCAACGCTGTTACGAAAGCGACCGCGAAATACATCGTTGGCGATCATCAGTTGATAGCCACTCATTTTGAGTTCGGTGGGATCGTGATCCGGGTAGACGTCAATCAGCTTCACCACCCAGTCACTATCGGTTCCCGAGGTAGCAGCAAAAAGATACGCCAGAAGATTTCCGGTCACGGTGATGTCCTCTGCCAAAACATCGGTCTCCCAACTCAACACATCGGGACGATGGTGAACAAACCGTTGGTCTTCGGTAAGCCAGGTGTACCATCTTGAATTGGGACCATACGTCGCTTCGATGGGTCGTGTACGATACGGCACAGGATGCGCCGGGTCTGACACATAGGAATCAAAGGCCTCCGCATCCGTCGGGGCTTCAAAAGAAAGCTTACCACCCGATCTAAAATATAGGTTCTTCATGGTCTGGCTGGCAGGCGGCCAGGTGCTGTACGTTTGCCACTGGTTCGAGCCAGTTTGAAACGTGACCGCCTCCGGAAATTTGCCATCGCCTTTACCTTTCACATTAAATGAAATGGCCTCCGGCGGAGGTGAATCATTTTTGTCTTTCAAATAAAATGCAAACCAGGGAGCCTGCACTTCCTTCCGGAATTGTTCCGCGGTAGGTGTACCGAATTTGATATTACCCAGACTTTCCTTCTTCCCGTTGGCCCAGCCTCCGTGGTTCCAGGGACCGATGACAAGAAAATTTTGATTTCGAGTGTCTTTTTTTTCCAAGACTTCATAAGCCTTGAGCGGACCATAAAAATCTTCCTGGTCCCAATACCCGGCCACGTGCAGATTGGGTACCGTGGGAGCGCCTAACCGATCGGGAATCGATTGCTTCTTCCAGAAGTCATCATAATTGGGATGTTTTACAAAATCATTCCAGGTTGGAATTTTGTTGTGAAAATATTTTTCATTGACATTGGAAAGCGGACCAAGTTTCAGATACCATTCATAGGTATCGTATTGGTCGAATGGAAAATGTGCATCCTCTTTGGTAGCTTCTTCCATATAGGCATATTCAAATCCATAGCTCAGGCGAAATGCACCGTTGTGATGAAAGTCATCACCGATCCACATATCGCTGGGTGTTGCCTGTTCGGAAACGGCCTTCAACGCAGGATGCGGATCGATGGTGGCCATCATGGTGGTCCAGCCGCTATAGGAAATGCCATACATGCCAACCTTGCCATTGTTGTTCGGAACGTTTTTCAACAACCATTCAATCGCATCGTAGGTGTCCGTACTTTCGTCGATTGCTTTTGGATTTTTTCTGTCCCGCGTGAAGCGCTGCATTTCAAATGTTCCTTCTGACTTATAGCGACCACGGATATCCTGAAAGACGAAAACATAGCCTTCCCTTGCCATGTCCATAATATAATCCCGTTTGTTAGGCGATGGCGTGTCACTGACTCCATACGGTGTGCGCGTAAACAAAATCGGTAGCGGTGTTTGTATTTTTTGAGGCGAATAAATGACCGTGTTTAGCTTTATCCCGTCGCGCATGGGTATCATTACCTCGCGGCGGGAATAGGTCAGGGTGTCAGATGTTTGTGCCGATGCACTGGTATAAAAAAACCAAATCGAAAGAAATAAAAGTCTTTTCATATTCCGGATTTGCAATTCAATATAATTCAAGGGTATCTCTAAAAACTCCTTGTACCCTTCTCTTCCGGAGAAGGGTGACGGGTTGAGGCCATAAAAGACAAAGTTTTTAGAGATGCCCTCAATATACTTAATTTCCGGAGCCGGTATGGGTAATGTTAAAAAGTGAGGCATCCGTATAAGGAAGATCTACCTCGGCGCGGAGATACCGCTCGGCAGGACGCTGTACAAAACATAAATGACGGATATCTCGATGGGATGATTGGCAGGCAGGCTGCCATTACTGTGTCCCTACGGATCAGGGTGCTACGGTCATGCGATATGTAACCTACTTACCGAAAAAGGCGTCCAAATAGAAAAATTAGGGCGGATGTGTGCAACCTTTTTTGGCTGTAGCCAGTCTGTATCCTAGTTAAACAAAACCTTTTATGAAGAAATTATCCCTATTCATCGTCCTTTTGGTGGTCGGAACATCCTCTTTCGCCCAAAATCGTGAGACCCGCAATGTAGATACGTTCACAAAATTGGCCTTTCGTGTGCCCGGTAAGCTTTACCTGAAACAGGGAAGTCCGGAGAAAGTGGAACTGGAAGGTCCGGCGGATGTCCTGAAAGAGATTAAGACGGAAGTCAGTGGCGGCAAACTCTCCATTGGCAAAGAGAGTCGGTGGATGAACTGGAATTGGAGCGACCGTGACAAGATTATCGCTTATGTTACCGTGAAAGATATTGAAGCGATCAGCGTCAGCGGCTCTGGTGATCTGATAGGTCAGGGAAAATTTACGTCCGGCGATATGAAATTAAATGTAAGTGGATCGGGCTCCCTCGAAATCGAAGTTGCAGCAAACGGGAATATGGAAGCGGATGTGTCCGGCTCAGGGGATGTCATCTTAAAAGGGTCATGCAATAATTTCGACAGCGACATCAGCGGCTCCGGCAAAGTATCGCTGTCCATTGCCATTCGCGATCGTGCCGACTTCGGTGTTTCCGGTTCCGGTAAAATCCAGGCAGAAGGCACCGTGCGTGAAGTGAAAACCCGCATCAGCGGTTCCGGGAAGGTATTAGCAAGCAATCTTGAAGCAGATAAGTGCGAAGTAAACATCTCCGGATCAGGTGATGTTGAAATCAATGTAAAGACCGACCTGGATGCGCATATCAGCGGAAGCGGTAGTGTGAGCTATAAGGGAAATCCCAGTCATGTTAACAGTCATTCGTCCGGGAGCGGGCATGTGAGGAAGATGTGAATAGAATTTGCAGGATTATGGGATTTGGGCGTTGACTTCAAATCCTAATTCCAAAGAAATCGCAATCACTTTCTCGTGCACCGAAGTTTTCCTGCTAACTTCCCCGGAAACCCACCATTATGAATTTTCAATTGGATGAAGAGTTTGCCTGGCGCCTGTTGATTTCCTTTTGCATCGGTACAGCCATCGGCTTCGAACGCGAGTACCGCAGCAAGGCCGCCGGACTTCGCACCATGATCATGATCTGCATGGGCTCCACCATTTTCACTGAAATAGGCATGATCATAAGTCCCGCCAATCCGGACCGCATCGCGTCCACCATTGTTACTGGCATTGGTTTCCTGGGAGCGGGTGTGATCTTTAAAGATGGGCTCTCCATAACAGGCCTGACTACAGCCACTACCATCTGGATTTCCGCCGCACTGGGCATGGCCGTCGGTGCGGGTCAGTATTTTATTGCCATCTTCGGCTCCATCGGTGTGTTGGTTGTGCTGGCAGTTTTCGAACGGTTCCAATACCTCGTTGACCGTATGCATCAAACCAGAACCTACCGAGTCAAATTTGACAAAAACCTGGTGGGTGAGATCAAACTGGACGCTATCACGAAGGAACTAAAATTGGAATTTCGAAAAAGAAGAGAAGTAAAAGATCAGGACACTATTGTTGTGGTGTACGAAGTTTCCGGAAAGGAAAAAAAATTGGATGAATTTAATTTGTATTTACGAGGCGATGAGAAGGTGAAGGCGTTTGACTACTAGTGAGCGGTAATCAGTTAATCGTAATCAGTAAACGGGTGAGGCGGTGAGCATCTGGAATCCAGCATCCTCCTTATGCTCCAAAGCTCCAGCTACAATCAAATACTGTGCAACACAGTACGTCAGCATCACGAAGAATCCTCCATGGGGAATTGGTGCGTAGAATTTATTGATGGCCAGGAGTGAATCGGATGTCATGAAGAGTGCGGCACCGGCGAAAATCATCCAGAAACTTACAATTGGTGTTCTTCCATAGCGAAACAATGCCGTCATTACCATCAGCATCAGCACAAGAGCATAAACAAGTACAGGAATCTTCAAGCCCCCGAGTGTTGGAAAAAGTACAACGATCAATCCCGTACCTGCCAGGATGATGGGAAATGAGAAGCGCATTTTCTGAGTTGGCATCAACTCATGCTTTCTGCCTGGCCATTGCAACTGCCGGTATGCAACGATATAGAGCGTATGACCGACCAGAAAGGCTACCAGCCCAACGATGAAAAACAGCTCTGCTTCCGCCTGAAAAAGAAGCAGGACATCACCGGCCCAGCAAAAAAATAAGGCTGGAATAAAAGCAGATGAACGGCTGGATGTGCCTAAAACATAAAAACCAATCAACGAAAGCATGATGCATGGCTTTGCTACAGCATTTAGGATCGGCCAGTGAAAGGCCACCGCGAGCAATTCAGTCGCACTAACGATCAAAAACAGGAATAAAAATATCGCAGGGGGTTTCATTGCCTGATGGGTACTGCCAAGGTAGGTCGGCTCCATAAATATAGAAAGGCAACGGCACTCAACACACTGCTAATGAAGAACGTGATGAAAAATCTGGAGGGATCATTGTGAAAAATAAAGCCTGAAAGAAGTGCGCCCATGCCGATGCCAAACTCCATAAAAATATAAAGAGACGCCACACCCCTACCCTTGTGCTCTGGATCACTGAGATCGGCAGCCCATGCCAACAGGGTTGGCGAAGTCGCGCCTTGAGCGAGGCCATATAAAAATGCGCCAATGATCAACATTGTTTTGCTGTCGGCAAGACCAATCCAAAGCATACCGAATGCCATGAAGGAGGTGGAGATCTTAAGAACTCTTACACGACCAAAGATGTCTGACGCCTTTCCGGCCACGAGTCGAATTAATAAAGAGGCGATGGTAAAATAGGCAAAGAGGAGTCCTTTGTTTTCAATTTTGAAGTAGGCTCCAAAATCAGGGATGACCGTGAAAAGACTGCCGTAAGCATACGCGCATAATGCCATGACAATACAGGGTGTCAACACGCGCGGTTCGAAAAGGTCTTGTTTATGCACGGCCAGAAGGCGCAAGGAAATGGCATGTTTATCCGTTACCGTCTCCCTGATGGCCAAAACAATCAATGAAGAGAGTATTGCAAATGCGGAAGAACAAAAGAACATTGCCTGCAAGGAAACAGCTGTTGACAACCAACCGCCTAAAGCCGGACCGCCTGCCATGCCGAGTGTACTTGCCGTGCCCAACAATCCCATAGCCTCTCCTCTCCTGTCGGCGGGGATAATATCTGATAGATACGCTGCCTGTCCGGTTGGAGTGAAGCCCGTCGAGAATCCATGCAGTAGCCGGAGGAAGAGAAAGCCATACACGGTTGTCAGGAGGGGATACATCAGGCTGCATACAAAACATACGAGTGATCCTGCTATGATCACCGGTTTTCGTCCGATTCGATCGGCCAGCTTGCCGCTGAACGGTCGCGAGATCATTGCTGTGAGGGTAAAGAGAGAGATGACGAGCCCCTTGTAATCCGCTCCGCCGAGTGACGTGAGAAAGAACGGTAACTCCGGCACGATCATATTAAAACTTGCAAAAAAAAGAAGTGAACTCGCGCAGAGTAACCAGAAGTGGGTTGAATATATTTTAGAGGAAATGGTTAGGGTGGACACGTTGCTTATGGGATGATGAGTATAGATTCTGGGTTCTGGGCACTGGGTTCTAGGTGCTTGTTATTGGATACTGCTTGCGGAAAATGGTCACCCGGAACCCAGTACCGAGTATCTGGCATCCCTTCTATTTCTCTACCGCATCCTCCTGCGCGCCCAACAAAAACGCTTTGATGAAATCATCAAGATCCCCGTCCAACACATTTTGTGCATCCGTACGTTCTACACCGGTACGGGCATCCTTTACCAATTTGTATGGATGGAGAACATAGTTTCTGATCTGTGAACCGAAATCGATCTTCATTTTGCCGGCTTCAATTTTGTCGCGGGCAGCGCTGCGTTTTTCCATTTCCACTTTGTAGAGTTTTGATTTCAACATCTGCATCGCTTTCTCACGGTTGGCGTGCTGTGAGCGTTCTACCTGGCACACGATCACAATACCGGTAGGCTTGTGGGTGAGCTGTACTTTGGTTTCTACTTTGTTTACGTTCTGGCCGCCGGCCCCGCCCGAGCGGGAGGTGTGCAGCTCAATATCTGCCGGATTTATTTCAATATTGATAGTATCGTCCACTTCCGGGTAGACAAACACAGATGCAAAGGATGTGTGTCTGCGAGCATTGGAGTCGAATGGTGAAATACGCACCAGCCGGTGCACACCGGATTCAGACTTCAGTTTTCCATAGGCGAAAGGGCCCTCAATCTCGATGGTTGCAGATTTGATACCGGCAACATCACCGGCCTGATAATCTACCTCTCGTACTTTGTAACCATTCTTCTCGCCCCACATGATGTACATGCGATGAAGCATGTCGGCCCAGTCCTGGCTCTCGGTGCCACCCGCTCCCGGGTTGATCTCGATCATTGCGCTTAACTGGTCCTCCTCTTTGCTGAGCATTTTCTTGAACTCCAGCTCTTCGACCGATTTGGCAACTTTCCTGAATTCGTTGTTGAGTTCCTCTTCAGAAGTGTCGCCGGCATCATGAAATTCAATAAGCACTTCGAGGTCATCGAGCTGCTTGCTGACGGCATCATAGGCGTCCGTCCACACTTTTTTGGCGCGGATATTTTTCAGGAGCGCCTCAGCTTGTTTGGAATTGTTCCAGAAGTCGGCCTGCTGTGTAATACGTTCTTCGTCTTCGATTTCTACTCTCTTGCGATCGTAGTCAAAGATACCTCCTCAAGGCAGCCACACGGGCCTTCAAATCTTTCAATTGGTCAGTTGTCATAAAAAAATTTTGCGCAAAGATAATAATCCTGACGGAAGTACAGTCATTGATGATTTAAGTTGGGGTATTTTTAAAATGATAGTTGCAGTCAAACCATTCATTTTTGGCCTAAAGCCCTTTAAAATTGCCACGGGCTTAAGGCCGTGGCAATTAAGCAACACCCATAGCTCGGGGGTCTTCATTAATTGATTTGTAAATAATACGGTGACGGGTAATCCACTGTTCGGATAACGGTGCCCGGGCGTAGCTTTTTGTAGCGAGGCTTGATAAACAGCTTTGCCGCGCCGAGCCCGGCGATGATAAGAGCAGTCTGATCGTTGTTATCCCAACCTTTTGGACTATAGCCAAAGGCTCCATTGATCTGATCAACCGCGATGAAGCCCAGCCCTCCAATAAAAAGTAAGCCCCCGATCCCCTTTGTGATATTAATCTTCCTATTCTCTTTAATGTCCATCTTTGCGATCGATCGAAATTCAATCGTGTCCTGGGAGGTGATCATTGAAAACTCATTAAGTTCTACAATAACCCCTTCTTTATGCTGATGATTTTTAAGGACGCATTTGAAATAACCTCCTTCCGCGTAGCGTGCTACTACATTTCCTTTCGATAGAAATACCAATTGTTTTTGGGCGTGGGCGCCACTAAAAAATGTCGTAAGCAGGATCATTGCAAAAAAATAATGAGGATAAAATATGATGAAGCAGGTGCCTTTCACAAGCCGTATTGCCTAATAATATTGATTATTGACTATTTAAATAATAGGGCGAAGCCTTGTCAACAGTTCTCATCACCATCCGCTTCCGCACATGCCGGTAAGGTGACTTAATATACAACATGGTCGCACCAATGCCTGCCGCGATTAAGGCATTCCTGTCACCTTGATCAAAATCATGCTTATCGTATCCAAGAGAATTATTGAGTTGATCTGCTGTAAAGTAAATCAGACCTCCACAAATTAAAACGTAGGCCACATCGCGCATGATATTAACCCGGTAATAGCCTCTTCTGTCTATTTTGGCAATGGATTGGAACTCGATCGTATCATTGGAGGTAATCATGGAAAAGTCACGGAGTTCCACAATGACTCCCACCTTGCGCTCTCGATTTTTTAATACACACTTAAACTTACTGCCCTCCGAATAACGCGCCACTACGGTGGTGCCATTCCTAAGAACGATCAATTGCTTTTGCGCGACCGAATCAACCGGGAAAATGATTAAGAAAAGTAGCAAAACAAATTGTGAGGAAGCAAACCATAAAACTGCTGAGAAGGCTTTCACAACGGTGCGTTTTCCTATAAAAATAAGAAAATGTGTCAATTCATGATCATCGATTCTGTGTTGATAATTTGCAGTTAAAAAAACTTAACCGCAAAGGGTGCCATGGATGCAACGCTGAGGTCGCGAAGAAATTTGCTGCCCACGAAGAACGATCAACAAAGAACCATTTAGAACGTGTACATCCATCCGAACGGATCGGGTTTCAGGCCACGTTTAATGGCCTCCAGCTCGTTCAATACTTTATTAGAGAACTTGCGCGTTTCTACCGGCGGCAGGTAGTGGTTCTTGCCTTCGTAGCCAATGAGCTCAATGTGTGCAATCGTAGCAGCCGTTCCGGCACCAAATGCTTCTTTCACCCGTCCACTCTCCAATCCATCCACCAGTTCTTTCACAGAGATTTTTCTTTCTTCCACTTTCATACCCCAATGGCGGGCCAGCGTCAATACACTGTCGCGGGTAATGCCACGAAGAATGGAGTCACCCAACTCCGGGGTCACGAGCGTATCTTCAAAGACAAACATTACGTTCATGGTACCTGACTCTTCAATGTATTTGTGTTCACGGCCGTCTGTCCAGATTAGTTGATGGTAGCCCTGATCTTGTGCGAGTTTGGCAGGATATAACGAGCCACCGTAGTTGCCGCCTGCTTTCGCAAATCCGGTGCCCCCTTCCACCGCACGGGTGTAATGGGTTTCAATTTTTACTTTTACCGGTGTCGAATAATACGGCCCTACCGGAGAGTTGATGATCATAAATGTAAAATCCAGGGAGGGACGTATGCCAATGTACTCGTCGGCAGAAAACATAAAGGGACGGATATAGAAAGAGCTCCCTTCGGTTGTAGGTATCCAATCCCGGTCAAGCTCCATCAGTGTGTGTATCCCCTCCATAAATATATCTTCGGGCAGATAGGGCATGCACATGCGGTCAGCGGAAATGTTCATCCGTTTCCAATTGTCAAGAGGCCGGAAGATGAGGGCTTCACCCCGATCATTTTTATAAGCTTTTAATCCTTCAAAAATGGACTGACCATAATGAATAGCAGGCGTGGCCGGACTGATCAGCATATGACCATAAGGCACGACACGCAGATTTTTCCAATCTCCATTGCGAAAGTCGGCCATGAACATGTGGTCTGCATAAACCTTCCCAAACGGGATGTCGTGAAAGTTGACTTCTGAAACGCGTGACTTCGCAGTCTTCTTGATTTCGATTTTCAGTGTTTCTACCATGGAATAAATAATTAGTGGCGCAAGTTAAAGGATATTTCACCGCCCGGCTAACACGTGTTAGGGATTTATTGTGAAGGCTCAAAATAAGCCGAATTCGTACTTTAAACCATGTTTACAACGGTCGAGTAGGCAAGTATAGCCGATAAACGATTTCGTTGATTCTGTTTTCGCAATAATCAATCTTGCCTTGATGTTGTGCGATTTTTGTTTGCGGATTTACTTTTCTGCTTTTTCTTTATTCAATTTTCACTATGCAGTTTTGTGTGAGCCGCTCAATTTGTCCTGCCTGGTTCATTTTTTATTTTTACTTTTTGTGATTTTCCTTTGTTCGGGCTTGGCTTTAAGTTTTGAGATATTATTTACCGCATTATCAAAATCACTTTCAAAATTTCTAAGCTGCAAAACATGAAATTTTTCATACTCTCTTTCGGCATGTTCAAGAGCTAACGGGTGTGACATTTTTCCTGCATGGTTCAAAATATCCCTGTCGTTTAAAGTAAGAAAACCGTTTAACTTTTCAATCCAGTCTTTCATATACATGGGTATCCTTCGCATGGCTTGTCCCTGGGCAAATACAAGGTATTGTTCCACCAGGTTATTGAGTGCTGAAAGTTCGGGTTCGCTTAAATAATTTTTTGCAATACCCACATCCTGCTTTCGTGGTTTTGTTCCTCTCCAATTGGTTAAGCCCATGTTGGACCTTTTGCTGTCTGCCCGTTGAGCAATAATTTCGGCTGCCGTTTGCCCTGTAATAGCCCAGTGCATTTTGTTTTGAACGGTTTGAAAAAACAAAATGCTTGCTTCATTGGTTGGGTCGTAATCGGTGCTGGTAGCGTAAATGTCGGTTATCTTCTGATAGAAACGCCTTTCAGAAGTTCTAATGTCCTGAATGCGTTTAATCAGTTCTTCAAAATAATCGTAAGGCAAATCGGGGTTTTTCAACCGCTCATCATCCATCACAAAACCCTTTACAATATATTCTTTGATGTGCTGTGTGGCCCACTGACGAAAACGGGTGGCAACGGCTGATTTAATGCGATAACCTACTGAAATGATTGCATCCAGGTTGTAAAACTTTTGATTTCGTTCTACCTTCCGTCCTCCTTCTTTTCCAACTTGTAAGAAATCCTTACAAGTTGCCGCCTCACTCAATTCGCCTTCTTCAAAAATATTTTTGAGGTGAATAGTTATGTTTTGCGGTGTTGTTTGAAACAGTTCCGCCATCAGCTTTTGTGTAAGCCATACGGTGTCATTTTCCAGGCGAACCTCTAATTTGGTTTCGCCTTTTTCGGTTTGGTAAATTATTATTTGAGAATTATGCTCCATTTTTATTTCATTCCTATGTTAAATAATCCCAAGCTTGTTCTTCGGTACCAGTTTTTACCTCTATTGCCTCATCCACAATCAAATATTTATAATAATGAACTTCTGATGCTTCTTTGTAGCCGGATGCCTGAGCATCTAAATAAAGGCGTCTCTAAAAACCTTGCCTTTAATGGCCTCAACCCCTCCCCCTTCTCCAAAAGAGAAGGGTAGAAGGAGTTTTTAGAGACGCCCATAAAGTTTAAAGAATTGTTTTCTGCCGGAATACAAATCATCAAAAGAAAGTTTCGCTAATTTTTGTATGTTTTCTTCTTTCCCTGCAGGCAATTTGTCCATCGTTTTTTGGAAATAGGTTTTTTTTATTTCCCTTCCACAATTTTTATTTCATCCTCTGTTAACTCATAAAGCTGATAAACTATTTCATTGATTCTGCTTTCGCAATGATCAATCTTTGTTGGCACGGGCGATGATTGTTTGTTTTTCGTATTCGCTCAGTAGTTCAAAAGCTGTTTTGTTGCCTTGTTGATATGCTTTATCCATTTGCTGACGAAATAAATCAAGATGCTTACCAAGTTTTCTATCATCCATAGACTTCATTTGCTCAATAAAAATTGCGGCATTTTCTATGGTTTCTTTCATTTTTATTTTTGTGTTGTTCATTCCCCCTCAATAAGTTTTATTTCCTCCTCATTCAAATCGTATAGTTGATAAACGATTTCATTGATCCTGCTTTCACAGTAATCAATCTTGCTTTCAAGTTGAGAAATTTTGGTTTGAAGTTTTGTTTCAGATTTTTCATTATTGAGCAATAATAGCTGGTCAACCAGTTTATTCAATTCAGCATCAATCTTTTTATCAATGGCAGGGATGGGGAATTGCAGAATATCCCGAATCATTATTTGAGGAAATGTATCATCATCACTGATTTGAAATTTCTTTCTGAAATACCAGCCTATTAAATCAGAATTAAGAATGGCCAGTATGCCTTTGTATGAGTATCCCGTGGTCTTTAGTTTTAAAACAAAAAGTAAAGTATTGCAGTAAGAGGTTTCGGGAATGAAAGTGGCAATAAGGGTTTTAGCGATAATCTTTCTGATCAATATTTTTTCGTCTTCAAAGTTTTCAGGATTTCTTGGCGCAGCAAGCCATTCGCCATATTTTATCCAGTTATTGCTATCCCAAAGTAATTCGTATCTGCCAATGTGCTTACCATCATAGAATGGAAGCCAGGTCTTATCAATCCTCTTTTCAGATGTGAAAGGCCTTTCATTTCTTGTTTTTTCAGATTGTGCGGGCTTACCTTTTCCAACTTCATACGTCTTGATGCCTGAATACATCTCAGCGATATCATTTACAGTTGATTTTACCGCCTCGATTTTGAGCAGCATTTTTCGTTCAATGTTGTCGGTTTGTAAGTTAAAGGCATTCTGTTCAAACCAATCTTTTGTTTTAATGTAAAACTCCTTTTGAGGATTTTCGATTGCCGTTATTGATTGCTTTTTGCCAAATGATTTCACCCAAACATTTGAAGTATGAAACTTATTGGTGTATTCAGATTTTTCAGTGAGTAAAATAATGGTATCCACTACAGCACCCGAAAATACATTGGAAGGCAACCCGATAATTTCCTGTAATTTTGAATTTCTTAAAAGTAGCTCTCTTGCTGGTTGTGTAAATCCTAAATTCAATAGCGTATCTGGAATAATAAATCCCAATAGTCCATTTGGTTTCAGAAGCTTCAATCCTTGTTCAATAAAAATCAAATAACTTTCCCCTCTCCAAACCGCAGTTTGGTAACGGATTTTAAAATAGTTCAATTCGTTATCAGAAAACAAAGCCCCATAAGGTGGATTACCAATTACTATATCAAAACCACTATAATTACCATATCCTTGCGAGGGGTCGTTTACAATATATTTATCCAATAAATCGTCCGTATCTTGTTGCAGTTTCTTAACTTTTTCAAACTGCTTTTTGAAGTCTTGATTTGCAGTTGGCCTTTTTACATTAAACACTTCAGGGAAACCCTTTTGCCAATTAAAAGGTTTTATTTTTTTTTCTTCCCCAAAGTCAAGTTGGTTATCATAAAAATCTGTATCAACTAAACTGTTTCCGCTTTTTATATTGTCATCTAACGTTGGTAAAACTCTTTCATTAAAGAGCTTCGTCTGGTTGGCTATACTGACTTGTGTTTCGCCCTCCATGCACTTGAGCAATAAACTCAACTTGGTTACTTCAACCGCATTCACATCTATATCAACCCCAAAAATATTATTGAGCAAAATTATTTTCTTCTCTCCGGTCGTTAAATTTCCTTCGGGAGTCAAAGGATTGTCTTTTTTACCTTTGCCTGGTTTGCCGTTGTCGCTGTAATAGTTTTTATGCCAGTCCAACAAATACTGATAAGCACCGATAAGAAAACTACCGCTACCGCAAGCAGGGTCAACAATTTTAAGTTTACTAATCTCTTTCGGTGTCTTCCCCTCTATTAGTTTCCCAACTGTGTTTTTTACAATGTATTCAACTACATATTGTGGTGTGTAATAAACTCCGCCCGCTTTTCGTACTTCAGGTTTTTCTTCAATGTGGGCACGATGTGCCTTGTCAACTTTTATTTGCTTTCCTAAAAACTGTTCGTAAGCACTTCCTAAAATCTCAACTGGTAAAACTGAAAACTCGTAAGGACTTTCCGGATAATACAATTCGGTGATGATGGTTTTTAAAACCTTGTTGTCAACCGAAAGTGTTTTACTGATTTTGTCTTTTTTGAAATCAAAAAGGCCTGAATTATATTTCTCATCTGCCTCTTTGAAAATGCTGAAAAGATTCTGGTAGTCGTCTCCTTGTTTTAAAGTATTTTTCAGGTTTCCATAAGGCTCCACGCTTCTGTCTTCTGCAATGCGTAAAAAGATGATGCGGTCAATGGTTTGCTGAACCACAAAATTAATTTCGTCCTCGTCAAGGTTCTTGTTGTTCCAACTGATGGAAGTTGCAAGGTAGGTTCGCCAACTGTCAAGCGATAGCAGGAATTCCTTGTCAACCGTGGCTGTACCTTTTTTACTGGCGTTGCCTTGTACGAACTTGTCAAAACTTCCTTTTAAAACCCGTTGCTTACTAAAGGCATCCCATAAGAAGTCAAACTCCTTTATGTAGTCTTTATAAGTCAGGTACTTTATCCGGGCAACCGATGCTTTGTCGGACGGGTTTGGTTTTTTCGTGCAATCGTAAATCGCAAACTCCTCAAAGTCTGTAATGATACTGATCGGAAGTTTTGCACTCCATCCGTATCGTCTTATTTGGTAAGCAGGAAGAATATCATCTTTGACGGCAACACTCGGTTTTTTGGCTTCAACAAAGAACAACCTCTTTCCGCCTACAAGCCGGAATGAATAGTCAGGAGCTTTTGTGGCCGTTCCAACTTTGACCCTGTCTTCATGGATTACTTCCCTGTATGCCTCAGCGTAACCTTGTTCGTTGTCAATGTCCCAACCCAATGCTTTAAAAAATGGGTCTATAAAATCTCTACGAGTCAACGTCTCGTTATAGTCAGACTTTTTATAGGAGTCGATTTGTTCACCAAACCGTTCTACTAATTCACCTATTTTCTTTTGAGCCTCGTCTTTAGTCATCTTGCTGTGAGTACATATCCAAAAATAAGGATTTCAAACCGTTAGTTCACCTCTTGTGCGATGGGGATTTGGCTCTTGCTATAGCTTGGGTTCGCGGGCGGGATCCCGATGGCTATCGGGACGAATGAAGAGTGACGAATCAATGACGGACTTGCATGAACTATCTACTATTGCCTGATCACCCTCCACATTTCTTCCGCTACCAATTGATTTCCTTGTTCATTCAAATGAACGCGGTCGGTGGTAAGAATTCCGGACTCTTTATTTTCCGCGTTGAACTTCAAATTGTAGTCCAGAAATGCTTTCCGGAGATCCACCAGCGGCAAGTTGTTTTTGCGTGCGAGACCTCGGATAATGTTGCTGTATTTATTCAGATCACCATCCAGTTCGTTGCTGGAATCGGTCATCTCTCCGATCGCGGCTGGAGTACACAGGATCACCTGGCAGTTTTGCGCCCGCAGTTTCGTGATGATGGCGGTATAAAATTTTTCAAACTTATCAGCATCCGTGCCGGTGCCATGCGACCGTTTGTGCCACACGTCGTTCACACCGATATAAATCACCACTACTTCAGGATTTTTACTCAGCACATCTTCCTCTATCCTCAAATAAAGATCATACACTTTATTCCCGCCGATGCCTGCGCCAATAAACTCAAATTGATCGGCCTTACCTTCCTTGGCCGCCAACTCCCCCACTTTCACGATGTATCCACCAGGCTTGACCCCAGCTTGGGTGATCGAATCACCGAAAAAAATTACTCTCTTTTTTTGAGGAGTGGTGAACGAACTTGTCAGTAAAACAAATGCCACGGAAAGGAGACAGGAAGATGTTTTCATCTTTAGTATTAATCCTACTTTGTCATATTTAGATTTTTGGGGTCACAACGAGCACGAAGATGACACAACGAAACAGAGCCAATGATCCGTTGGACCTCGATTTCGTAGTGCTCGTAGTGGTTCGTTGTGTTCTTCGTAACCATACTTCTGATTCGCTCTTCGGGCTGCACCTTATGCTATTCAATAGATTGCCTGACTTGACA
>JANXYC010000069.1 GCA_025350305.1 Cyclobacteriaceae bacterium
TTTCCAACCGAAATTGTTCATCAAAAAATCCACGCTCATTTTTGTTCTTCATTCCTAAAGATGCGCTTTTTTAATTCCTGTTTGATCATAAACCCCAAATTAAAATCCTATTCAACTAAGAGTTTTTAGAGGTGCCCTTAAATCATATCCAACTGTACAATATCCAACTTCAACTTCAAATTCAAACTGTTATTGCTAATCTCAATAAACTGATGGTGCAATATAGTAACGAATCGAAAGATTGGTAACAGCAGTGTTTCGTAGATGCAGCTTGGCTTCTGATTACATAAAGATTAAAAGAAATTTTTAAAAAGGGGGCTTTGAGTGGTTAACAAACAGTTATGCATCTAATCCCCCACTCCCCCGCCACGTGTTGGTGTTCGCGATGGGCTTGCGCGTGACGACACCAACGCGCACACGTCCGCAATAGTCGCACGAAACCCCTGTCGAAGTTGCTGCGAGCTTCAATCTTTGTATGGAAAAACATGATTTGATTCGTCTATTCAAGCGCACGGTTTTCCATTTTTTAATGAGAAAGATTGGGATTTCCTTGTACATATTACGAAGGATGATGAGTCGGGCCGCCTCGCCGCAAGGGTACCTGCGACTGAACGTGTGTAGGCGCGTTGGTGACGCTGCCCGCGGGTGCCTGCGCGAACACCAAACCCGGGGCCGGGGATTCGGCTCAAAGGGCACAAAGTAATTGATAGGATTTGATACAGAAATATTCGATGGTGATACCATCAGCTGTTTGGAAGTATCGATAAGCTATTTTAGAATTACTCATTAGCAGTTCGCATGAATTTTTTCTTGGTGCGGATATTTTATTGCAAGAAGGCTTATAAATCACTAAATTACATTTATGAAAAATAAATATGGATGGAGCTTTATTGGTGAACCTTTTAATGAAAATTTTTTTCGTACTACAAATTCATTTTTGGAAATTGGTGATGATGTTGATAAATTGAAGTTGGTTGATTTCGAAGACATTTCTGAATTAAAGGGGATTTTTAGTCGACCAATTAATAAAGATACCCCTGATTTTAATCGTGTTTGGGAATATTTAGGAAAGCCTAAACCTGATTATTTACAAATAGTCATTGACACTCTATACAAACTAAGGCACTGCATGAGAGAAAATGACTGGCCTAGTGCAAATGCTTTTTATGGTGCACTGAATAATGTTGAATTTAGAGAAATGGTTAAAATATTTAGAGATCAATTGTTGCGACATCAGCATGAATTGATTTCAAGATATTTCTTTAAAGAATTGGCCTACCAAAAGGATAGCATGCTTGTAATAGCTGTCATTAAAGATTATGTGCACTATAATCCCTCCATCACTTACAATCAACTTGAAAATATTTTTCCCCGCTCATTACAAGGTCAAGAATGTTTTAACCTCTGTAATGAGGAACTAATACCAAATGGGTCATTAAAAAACAAATTCATAAGACTAAAAAAGTCTGTGATTTCAGTGAATGAGGAATGGGGAATTAACAACATTTCAAGCTTCATTGATCATTGCAATACAACTTTGAGTTCGGGGATAACAAGGAGTAATTAATTTGGTGATTTTGTACTACCCTTTATCAATGTCTTTATCGATTGACATAACGTATAAGTCTGTTTGTCCGACTAAACCCAATAGCACTATCCATAGATTCCTTTTTAGTAAAATCTTACTAATGCAGTATTAGTAAAACTTGGATCGCCACCATCGAGTACGGCTCAGTCAATTTTTTCATTATTAGCTCCTCTATCGACTTTGTTTTTTATCGTCATACTTGCCCGATATAATGAGTAAGAACCTTGAAGTGAAAAAAATATGTCATCCATTAGGCATTTTTCCTCACTACAAGTACATGTTTTTTGACATTGATCGAAAATACTTTCTATGACTCCATGCTTGTTCAAGACCATTGGATCGCATGTTTTTCTTGCTCTTTCATGCTCATCTTCATTCATGATGGGGATGGGTTATCTTTCAAGATGTTGATTTAATTGATCAGAATACTCATAAAGTCTTCACTAATTTTATTTTTTTCTAAATAATTAGGCACAGATTATGTATTAGAGAAATAGAAAGTTCTGTCGTTAACTGAGGAAGTAAATAAGTTTCATCCTTTAGGGTAAAAAATGAAACTAAAAAGAGGTATGAAATCGTTAACTTTGTTAAATCAAATCAATAACACAATGGGAGCAGCACAGATCAGGGAAGAACTACATCAGTTTATCAATCATGCTGATGAACGAGTTTTAAATTTGATTTATGGTATGATGAAACCTGATATCGAACCGGGGATTTTAACTACAGAGCAGCAAGAGGACTTAGATAAGCGAATATCAAGTCATAAAAAAGGAGAATCAAAATCCCATAGTTGGTCAGGAGCCAGGGCCCAGATTAAAAGTATTCGGTGATCGGTAATCAGGTTACACACTTACCGATTACTGAATACCGATTACCAATTTACTTGCTCTTCTTAAATTCAATTCCTTCAAAGTTCACCGTACTTACTTTTCCATCAGCGCCGAAATTGAAAGTAGCGTTGGTTTTTCCGTACCATTTTTTCTCAAACCATCCGCGGAACGTATCATAGTGCCAGTGCTCCAGGGTTGCTTTGGCAAAGTTATTGGCATTCACGGTCAATTGGCTGCCATTGACCGCAACCTCCACAAAACCATACAGTAGGCTGGTATATTTTCCGGCATAGCTTTCAATTGGCAACGTTGGTTTTGTGTTGAGCACTCTATTGGCTTCAAAATCCTTTTCAACTTTTTCACTGGTCACCCTGATTTTATCGTAAATATTTTTGAAGTCGGTGCTCCAGTCTTGAGTGCCACCAAGCGCGAAATGATCAAACGCTTTGTAAACCAGTGCGTGTCGAACTTCGGCATGATCATAATTTGCAAAGACATAAATACCAAGTTTATCATCGGGAAGCTGTGCGTGAATGGCAACAGCGCCAGCCAAACTACCCGTGTGAAAGTTTATCTTTTTTCCCTTGTAGTCATGCTGGAACCAACCCAAGCCATACGTTGTCCAGTTAGGTTTGGTGAGCTGTTGTGTCGGATAGAATTCATTGGGAGGAACCAGTACCTGGGGTTTGAACATTTCCGCCCAGGTCTTTTTTGACAATAGTCTTCCACCGCTGTATTTACTGCTATCCAGCATGCACATCATCCATTTGCTCATGTCATCTACATTCGACCAAACGCTTCCTGCCGGCCCAATCTGGTCGGCGCTGGTGTGCTCGATTACGGTGATCTTCTCTTCAATTTTAAAGTGGGCCTGCGTCTTGTTCGCTGATTTTACTTCTTTTAGAAACGGAACGGTGCTGGTCATTTGAAGAGGCTGAAAGATTCGATCACGCAGGAACTGATCCCAGGACTTTCCACTGATTTTTTCGATCACCTTACCAGCCGCGAGGTAAAATATATTTTGGTAAACGAAGCTTGACCGGATTGAATAGCTTGGTTTTACGTCCCGCATCTTTCTAATAACTTCATCGGAGGGTATGTCCATGAATCCCCAAAGAAAGTCGGCATTGCCCACCCCGGTGTCGTGTACAAATAGGTCCCGTATTTTTATTTCACGGGTGGCCGCTGGATCGTATAGTTGCAACTCCGGCAGATAGTTCACCACAGCGTCATCCCATTTTACTTTGCCTTCGTCCACGAGTATTCCCATGCAGGCTGCAGTCATTGCCTTCGTTGTAGAGGCACAGGCAAATAAGGTTTCGGTATTGACCGCGTCTGTTTTCCCTAATTCCCGCACACCATATCCTTTTTTGAAAATGACCTGCCCATCTTTAACGACCGCTACCGCCATGCCCGGCACATTCCATTGTTTTCGGGCATTTTCAATGTACAGATCGAATTCCCTGATCTTTGGATCTGGTGTGGAAGCTTTTTGGCCCCAAGCCACTGAACTTACAAACAGAAGAAATAATAATATTCGCATAGCCGTTAAATTTGAATGATAATCAATTTTTAAATGTGACGTACTTATCGGACCGCTCACAGACCCAACAGCCAACCCGTTTCTATTTTCTCATCTTAATTCTAAGTACATACATATCATTGGTTACAAAAAGCGTCTTCTCATCCGTTGATAGGGCGCAGTTCGAAGCGGGGTCGGGGAGTTTTATTTTGCCTAACAATTTTGCGTCCTGATTAAAAATGAAAATACCGCCAGGGCCGGAAGCAAAAATATTTCCCTTGCCATCAATCTTCAAACCGTCCGGCAGTCCTTTTTCTGTAGCTACCAGGGACGTGGCATCATAGAAAACGGTACCATCTGTCAGGGTTACGGAACGTGCCCCTTCCGAAGACACTGAATCGTTGACAGTAAATCGATACCATACTGCTTTTTGAGGATCAGAATTGGCGACAAACAAATATTTTCCTTCCGGAGAAAACGCGATTCCGTTGGGAAGGGATAGTGAGTCAGTTAAAAGACTGACGGTTCCGTTGGCGGCAACGCGATAAACACCTTGAAACGGAATTTCTTTGTTAGGATCCTTCATTTGCTTTTCCAGTCCGTACGGTGGATCGGTAAAATAGAATTCTGAATTGCGAAACACGGCATCGTTGGGACTATTGAAGCGTTTGCCGTTAAAGTTATCGGCAATTGATTTGAACTCTGATTTGGGTGCGTTCAGGGGGGCTAGCATCATACCCAATCTTCTGTCACCGTGTTGGCAGAGAATAAGATTTCCTTTGTCATCGAGCAGGAGTCCGTTGGAGCCTTCAAAGGGGCCTTTCCGGGAGCCGGTATATCCCGAAGGAGTCAGGTATTTTTCCATGCCCTTTTCTTCCGTCCATTTGTACACAATATTCTGTGGAACATCTGAAAACAACAGCATCTTTTCGGTTTCCACCCATAACGGCCCTTCTGACCAAACCAGATCACGGGCTATTATTTCAATCTGTGCATCCGGCGCCATAATGCTGTCGAATGCCGGGTCAAGCCGCGCTATGCTGCCGGTGGTCTTCATTTCTTTTGCTGGATTGCAGGCATAACTAATGCAAATCAAAACTATCCAGACGAATTTCTGTTTTATGCTCATAGGTCTTTTTGAGGGTTAAAAATCTGATCATTCGGGTTGGTTCGTAAGTTTAGTAAAATTTAGCGGTATGGTTTCCTTTCTAAAGGTTTTCCTCAGTTTGGTTTGGCTTTTCATGGTCTATATGGTGGTTTCCACCAGCCTTGAAAGCAGTTTATTTAAGGAATGGGACTACCTGGCCGCCATACCCTGGATGCGCGCCACTTTGTGGGATTTCTATGCAAATGTGCTGGTCATCTACCTGTGGGTTTTGTATCGCGAACGAAGCTTTGTTCTGAAGATCGTCTGGGCATTATTATTTTTTACGTTGGGGAGCATTGGGACGATTGGCTATGTTCTTATCCAGTTGTTCTCATTGAAAGGAGACGAAGGCGTGAACGTTATTCTGAAACCTAAACAAGCCCTCGCGTGAACGATATTCTGCCGTTATTCTTCGTTGGTGGAGGGGTACTGTTGGTGGTTTTTACCGTAACATGGCTGATCCAGCTCCGTACCGGGAATGCCGCGATTGTAGATACCGTGTGGTCGGTAAGTTTCCCGTTGCTTGCCATGATTTATTTCGTGTTGGTTGACGGCTATGCTCCAAGGCAATTGCTGGTATTAGTTGCAGTCTGCATCTGGGGCTTCCGGCTTGCTTTCCATCTGTATTCGCGAACAATCGGTCATCCGGAAGACGTGCGGTATGCCGCGTTGCGAAAGGAGTGGGGTGACAGACAAAATATTCTGATGCTTCGCTTCTACTATTTCCAGGCGGTGCTGGTGCTGGGGCTTTCACTTCCGTTTGCGCTGATCATGGTGAATACAACTCCCGCCTTGAATTATTTCGAGGTTATTGGCGCCCTCATTTGGGTCGTTGCATTCCTGGGTGAAAGTACCGCTGATTACCAACTTAAAAAATTTAAAGAAGATCCCTCCGGCAAAGGAAAGATTTGTGACCTCGGACTATGGTACTACTCTCGCCATCCGAATTATTTCTTTGAATGGCTTATATGGATTTCTTATTTCATTATGGCCCTTGGTTCCGCATGGGGATTTATCACGATCATTTGCCCAGTGGTAATGTATTATTTCCTGACGAAAGTCACCGGCATTGTGTATACGGAAACGCAGATGTTAAAATCCAGGGGACAGGCTTTTATTGAATATCGGGATTCGACATCGGCTTTTATTCCATTGCCGAAAAAATTGACAATTGACAGAATAAAGAATTGACAAAGAATGTACCGTTTTAGAACTACTATTAATTATTTGATCTATGTGGTATAACAATTTTCTTGAAAAAGACCTCGTGCCGGACTTTTTAATACGCATCGGCATTCGCCGGATTTGTGCTCAGCGCCTGAAAGAAGAAACGGTAGGTGACACGGGTATGCAACACGATAAGTTCATGGAGTTTGTCAAGCTGTTGAAGCAAAGCCCCATCGCGGTGGAGACCAGCGCTGCCAACGAGCAGCATTATGAACTTCCCACGAAATTCTTCCAGCTCGTTTTGGGAAAACACCTCAAGTATAGTTCGGGTTATTGGAAGGACGGCGTGACTTCCTTCGACCAGTCGGAAGAAGATATGCTAAACCTGACCTGTGAGCGGGCAGCGTTAAAGAATGGTCAGGATATATTGGAATGCGGCTGCGGATGGGGCTCGTTGTCGTTGTTTATGGCGAAGAAATTTCCTGACAGCACGATCACCGGTGTTTCCAATTCCCGAACCCAAAAATTGTTTATTGATGAACAAGCAAGAATGCGAGGAATCATCAACCTGACCATCATTACGGCTGATATGAATGTTTTTCAAACGACGGAAACATTTGACAGGATTGTTTCGGTCGAGATGTTTGAACACATGCGCAATTATCAATCGCTGCTGGAAAAGCTATCTGGTTTTTTAAGAGACGATGGGAAAATGTTCATTCACATTTTCACACATTATTATTTAAGTTATCTCTATGAAGTGAAGAGTGAGATGGATTGGATGGCAAAATATTTCTTTTCGGGTGGTATAATGCCCAGCGATCACTTGTTGCTGTATTTCCCTGACCATTTCAAGATTGAAAAACATTGGCGGGTGAACGGTATGCACTACAGCAAAACATCGGAGGCCTGGTTGTCAAAAATGGATCATCATAAGTCGGAGATCATGCCGTTGTTCGAAGCTACTTATGGGAAAAACCAGGCAGTGAAATGGTGGGTTTATTGGCGGCTGTTTTTTATGGCCTGCGCGGAGTTATTTGGCTATAATCAAGGCCAGGAATGGATGGTCAGCCATTATCTTTTTGAGAAGCAACTGCAGCCTTCTTCCCGATCTTCATCCGTCCAGGGAAATGAAATAGAATCCTTTCCTGCCTTGAGTGAACGCATGAATTAATTAAAAGACTATGGAATCAATCGCTATTATCGGCACTGGTATCGCAGGCATGGGCTGCGGACATTTTCTTCATAAGCGTTATGATATTGAATTCTACGAACAAAATTCATACATCGGTGGGCATACCAACACCGTATATGTGGAAGAGGAGGGAAGGGAAATTCCAATAGACACCGGCTTTATCGTTTTCAATAATGTTACCTATCCGAATCTGGTGAGACTGTTCAAGCAGCTTAACGTGGAGGTGAAGCCCACCAATATGTCATTTGGGGTGCAGCATGTCCCGTCTGGCTTGGAGTATGGCAGTCTCAATTTGTTTGCTCAAAAGCGAAACTATCTAAGTCCTGGCTTTTGGAGAATGCTCTTCCAGATAAAACGATTTTATGCTGAAGCGGAGGAAATCTTGGACAATGACAGATTTGCGTCATACTCGCTTCTCGATTATGTAAAAGAGAAGCACTACAGTAACGACTTTTTGTACAACTACATCGTGCCCATGAGCTCAGCGCTCTGGTCTGCCCCCACGGATATCACCCTGCAATATCCTGTACGGGCGTTGGTCAGTTTTTTTAAAAACCATGGCCTGTTGGGAATCAATACACAGGTTCAATGGTACACCGTCCACAACGGAAGCTGGCAGTATCGCGATAAACTGATCGAGCCCTTCAAGCACAAAATACAGGTTGGTAAAGCGGCAAAGAAAGTGATTCGTGAAGACGGAAAAGTCGTTATTATAGCCTCGGATGGCTCGGAGAAGAAATATGATAAGGTAATTTTTGCGTGTCACGCAGACCAGGCACTGTGGTTGATATACGACCGGACGGAATTAGAAAATTCTCTGCTGAGTCCTTTTAAGTATCAAAAAAATATTGCGACCCTGCATACGGACGAAACGGTCATGCCAAAAATAAGATCCACCTGGTCGGCCTGGAATTACCGTGTAGAAAATATCCGGGGACAACTAACCTCGACCACGATTTATGATATGAATTGCCTCCAGGAGGTTTCGAAAAATAAAAATTACTTTGTCTCCATCAACGATCCGGGTGTTGTAAACCAATCGAAAATCATCAGGAAGATTGAATACGAGCATCCAATCTTCACTACAGAAACAGCCCGGGCCCAAGAATCGCTTCATGCTTTGAATAACAATGGGGTAAGTTATTTTTGTGGTAGTTATTTTCGCTTTGGCTTTCACGAGGATGCCTTTACCAGTGCCGTGAATCTTTGCTCTAAATTATTAGCCAAGGATGCCTGGGAAACGATAAAAGCCGGAAATCCGGCGGTTCTGGTTATTTCGTAAATAGTTTAAATTGTACATCACAAGATGAACTCCTGCTTGTACCGATGTGAAATCATGCACCATCGCTTGTTCCCCCGGGAGCATAAGTTCAGCTACAACGTGTTCATGTTCTACATTGACCTTGATGAGGTGGAGATGCTGAGCAAAAAATTATGGTTCCTGAGCAACGGCCATTTTAATTGGTTTAATTTCCGCAATCAGGACCATCTTCAGTTTCCGTTAGGTCAGGGACATAATGATAAATCGGTAAAACAGAATGTGCTCGATTATTTACAGAACCTGGGCATCGTTGTGGATGGAAAAGTTATGTTGCTCACAAATGTCGCCACGTTCGGCTATTCCTTTAATCCTATTTCTTTTTATCTCTGTTTTGACCGGGAAAATAATCCAATCTGTTCGGTTGCAGAAGTTTGCAATACGCACGGTGAAATGAAACTTTACTTGCTTGCAGGTGAATGTTTTTCTGCAGGAACATTTAGGAAATTAGTGGCCAAGCATTTTTACGTTTCGCCTTTCACCGATTTAGACGCCACGTTTGATTTTATTTTTCGAATACCAGCGGCTACTGCTCATATGCGGGTGGATGACTATCAAGATGGTAAACGTTTTTTGTTAACCTCACTCAAGGGTGAAAAGAAGAACCTGAGCGATGCTAACCTCTTGTGGTACGGTATCCGGTTCCCATTTATCACCTTAAAAATAATGGGATCAATTTATTGGCAGGCATTGCTGTTGCGCATGAAACGTGTGCCGTTCCACCCAAAGAATTTCAAACTTCATCTTCAGCGAGAAAATTATCAATACAGAAAAGTATAAACCTATGCCGTCGACCACCCTTACATTGGACCGAAAATTCTCTTTGTATGAGACCCTGCTTTTTAATGTTTTTAATAAACTGCCACTGGGATCATTACAGTTGGAAATGCCCGATGGCCATACCTTGTATTTTGGCAATGGAAATGAAGTAAAGGCCCGCATCCGGGTTTCGAATAAGGATTTCTTTACGAAGTCGGTGCTTTACGGCGATATCGGTTTTGCGGAGTCTTACCTGGACGGAGATTGGCACACGGACAATATTTACGACATCATTCACTGGTTTATCATTAATCTCGATCATAATCCGGTTTTGACCGGAAAGGGAATACAAAAATATGCACTTAATCTTTTTCGCGTTGTGAACATCGCGTATCATACGGCTCGCAAGAATACTATTAGCGGATCAAAAAAGAACATAGCCGAGCACTACGACTTGGGAAATGATTTCTACAAGCTATTTCTGGACAAGACCATGACGTATTCAAGTGCTATTTTCAGGGAGCCTGATCAAACCCTGGAAGATGCACAAACCGAAAAGTATGACCGCCTTTGCAGGCAAATAAAATTGAACGACCATGATAACGTGCTTGAAATTGGCAGTGGGTGGGGAGGCTTCGCCGTGCATGCCGTCAGAAAATACGGATGCCGCGTTACGACTGTTACCATTTCGGAGGAACAATTTAAGTATGCATACGAGCGCTTTGAGCGCGAAGGTTTGGCTGATAAAATTGAAATTCGACTACAAGATTATCGTACGCTGGAGGGTTGTTTTGATAAAATAGTTTCGATTGAAATGCTGGAGGCCGTGGGCCATGATTATTTGCCGGTGTATTTTAAGAAGGTTGATGAATTGTTGAAGCCACAGGGAAGTATCGCCTTGCAAGTCATCACCTCTCAGGATAAACGCTATGAAGAGTTCCGAAACGATGTAGACTTCATCATGAAGCATATTTTCCCCGGCTCGCAGACGCCTTCCCTCACAGCCATACAGCAGGCGATCAACAAAGTTTCCGATTTGAATCTCCACGATGCCAAAGACATCGGCCTGCATTACGCAACAACGCTACGCATTTGGTTTGATGCCTTCAATCACAAGCTGGAGGAGGTTAAGAAGCTTGGGATGAACGACAAATTTATCCGCAAGTGGAACTATTATCTTCAATATTGTGAGGCGGCGTTCAGGTTGCGGCATGTTACGGTGATGCAGTTGGTGTATACCAGGCCAGGAAATACAACGCTGTAGGTAAATTTACCGGAAAGGAATTCGGAATTTTGAATGCCGGATGTTGAATATCCAATAACGAAGTTACACTACGTCATCATTGGATATTCAGCATTCAATATTCATTATTTAAATCGATTTTTAGCGGCACCGGCAGTCCGGGCAGCCACACAACGGAAACTGCCACAAGCGTGTTTGCCTGCAATAATTCCTTCATGATTTTTGAAAAGATGATAACAAGCCGTTGTGATCAGTGGAACGATGAGGGTGATCATGATCCGCGATGGAAATGCTGAAAAGTCCTTAAAAAAGCCAATCAAGCCCAGTGCACTAATAAAACGGTCCAGCCGACAGGGTGTGCAGAATCCTGTTATAAATTTTCCTTTTGCGGTTTTCGTCCCAGGCTGAGACAGATGGACAAATCTGGAAAATCTGTGATGTATGTAAGACTCTTTCATCAGAGTGTAATGCTTTGCGACACGAATGACCCCTATTTTGTGTAACAAATCGAAGCTATGAAGTTTAACGGTGCGCAACGTTGCAGCTTGAAAATTAACCACTAGCAGGAATTTAAAAAACAAAAAAAATGAAAACCAATAAACTATTAACAGCGTTTGCGATTCTCTCCGGCATTTTAATGGCCGGGTGCTCTAATTTAAACCTTGATCCAGCACCTTCTGGCATAGCTTCAAATTCATTTCCTCTTAAAACCTCGGATCGAAATCTAGCCACTAGTCAGCAGCCAACAGTGCTACTGGCGAGCGCCGGCGATTTTGTGATTCTGTCAGAATCAGGAATTACCAACGTCTTTAAATCTACTATTACTGGAAATGTTGGAAGTAGTCCTATCACCGGTGCTGCTATTCTGGTTACGTGTGCAGAAGTGACCGGTACAATATACTCAGTCGATGCTGCCGGCCCTCTTCCTTGCACGGTGACCAACGCCACCAAGTTAACCGCAGCCGTAGGTGATATGCTCACCGCATACAATGATGCTGCCGGTCGTATTAACCCGGATTTCTTGAATGTGGGTGCCGGAAGTATTGGGGGTGAAACCCTTACACCTGGCTTGTATAAATGGACAAGTGGGGTTACCATCCCAACGGACGTTACAATTTCGGGTGGCCCTAACGATGTATGGATATTCCAGGTTGCAGGGACCCTTACTATGAGTTCTGCTGTGAGAATCACCTTGATCGGAGGTGCCCAGGCAAAGAATATTTTCTGGGCGGCATCCGGTGCGGTTACCTTCGGAACGACCAGTCACTTTGAAGGGAACATATTGGGAGCGACAGGAATAAATTTGCAGACAGGCGCTTCCATAAACGGACGGATGTTGGCACAAACTGCCGTAACTCTTCAAATGAACACTATTACAACGCCACAATAAATTAGGAATTAAAAACTCAAAAGAGGCTCTGCTGCAAGGCAGGCCTCTTTTCTTTTCACCCAGTCGACGGCAAGCGTATGGGTGAATATGTGATATGTGTAAGATTTTTAGGTATTGGTGGTTGAAGACATGGCGCTCAATCAATTGTTGATGAAAACACTTCTGGATGATTTCGGATTTGAGCGCGATATTGCCGACAATGGAAAAATGGCAATCGAAAGACTGCAAACTAAGTCTTACGATATTATTTTAATGGACTTGCAGATGCCAGAAATGAATGGGTTTGAAGCCACAGAATACATTCGCAATAAAATGAACTCTAAAATCCCCATCATCGCTTTAACTGCCGATGTGACCACCGTTGATTTGGCGAAATGCAAAGCCGTTGGTATGAATGATTATATAGCAAAACCTGTTGATGAAAGGCTATTGTACAGTAAAATAGTTGGGTTGGTAAAGAAACCCGCACCCATAAAATTTGGCATCCAGGAAGAAAATGGAAACGATCACCAAAAAAAATTAAAATGCATTGACTTGGATTACTTAATGCACCGGACAAAATCTGATCCGAAATTGATGATGGAAGTGATTTCCCTTTATTTGAAGCAAACTCCATCTTTAATTGACACAATGAAACAAAGTTTGCAGGATCAGGATTGGAAATCATTGCAAGGGTCAGCACATAAAATGATTCCCTCATTTTCGATCATGGGAATTAGTAAGGAATTTGAAAACATGGCAAGAAAAGTTCAGGAGTATGCCGGCACACACCAACATATGGATTGGATACCTGATTTGATTTTGCAGCTTGAAAACGTTTGTGCACAAGCATGTGAAGAATTAGAAGAGGAGTTTGCTATGATTAAAAATGGTAAGTATGAAAAACGAAAATAAAATAAAACTCTTTCTGGTAGATGATGATGCGGTGTTTCTAAAATCATTGGAAATTGAGTTTCTCCAGCATGCTGACTTTATTATTGAAACATTTACAACAGGGGAACTTTGTATGGAGAATTTATCGCACGGTCCTGACGTAATCATTTTGGATTATCATCTTGATGGCACAGATAAAAACGCAATAAACGGGATAGAATCATTGGATAGAATAAGAACATTCAATCCTGATATTCCAGTGGTGATGCTGTCTTCTCAGGATAAAATTGAGGTGGCGATAAACTGTATGCATCACAGAGCTTTTGATTACGTAGTGAAAAGCGAAACCGCCTTCGTACGCTTACAAAAGATAATCACCACCATCTTCCGGTACAAAAAAATGGAAAAGGAATTGAGTTGGTATATGGAAAGGATGTAATCCCAATGCCTCCCTTATTAGCCAATCCCTGTTGCCTCATTTTTTGAATGGTTGAATCATGTAATTTTTTCCACTGCCTGAAAGGTTGATGTCATCAATGCGGACTGCAGGTTGTGGCAGCAGCAATAGCTCGCAACTGAAATTTGTGTAAACAAACTCAGTGCAGCAGAGCACCTATAACTCTTTCCCAAAATTATGTAACCACTATTCCAGGTAGTCTCCGTTAATTTGAGTGTTATTTCATTTGTAAACTTTTTAGATCATAAATTATGATGACACACTCCTACACAATCAACGGCATCACGTGTAACGGCTGCGTTGCAAAAGTAAAAAGCAAATTGCTGATGCACCCTGATGTAACGGGGGCAGAGGTTACCCTGGAAGGGCAGAAGGCGGTGATCTCGATGCAAAGGCATTTGAGTCTTAATGAATTGCAAGACGCCATTGGCAAAGCTACAGGATGTATGACCTGCTGGCCATGAAGGTACCCGCGTATGGGTACGTCTATCCGTTTATTGAATTGGAGCTAGGACTTTTATACCTCATGGGTTTCAATCCATTTATTACAAATTGGATCACGGTGATCGTTATGGGTTTCAGCAGCATCGGGGTTATTCAAAGTGTTCTTAACAAGCAAAAAATACGTTGCGCTTGTCTGGGGGCAGTTTTTAATCTTCCTATGAGTACGGTTACAATTATTGAAGATTTAGTCATGGTCGCCATGGCCGGAACGGCCTGGAAGAATGGTTATGAATTGAGTTTTCCAATGAATGAATAATATGCCATAAAAACCTAAAATTGAGGGCTTTTAGGAATTTTGAAAAGGTTTATTGACCAGAAACAAATCCTTATTCCCTAAAATCCGTTACATTTGAATCATTAATGAAGTTATTCTACTCCATAGTATCATCAGCCTTCGCATTGTTAGTGCTATTCGCAAGCAGTAATGTAATGGTAGGAATTCACCTATGCGGAGGCCAGATTCAAAATGTTGCTTTATTTGGCGAAGCTGACAAATGTGAGATGGAGAAGCTACCACCCTGTCACCGGCATGAATCAATACCTTGCTGCCAGGATGAGACTATTGTGCATAATGCCCAGGATTTTAATGATCATGTAACGCAACTCAATATTACTCCAACCCAGGTTGTCGATCTTGTTCATCCATCGATCCTGCTGGATGAGGTAATATCTTCTGAATCAATTTCCCGATTTCACCATCACAATTACGATCCACCCTTGCGATCGCACGACCTTACTGTTTCCCTCCACGTTTTCCTAATCTGATTTCGTAACTGTTAAAAGTTTCATACGGTCAATTCGTTGGCCCGACTGGCGCTTTATTTTGTTTATGGGCCCGGTTCGAGCTCATCATCACAATTACTTTCAGCTATGATTCAAAATTTAATTTCTTTATCACTTCGGAATAAGTTTTTCGTGTTGTTAATCGCAGCAGGATTATTTGTCTGGGGTATTTACGCCGTCCGGACAAATAAAATTGATGCTATCCCGGATCTCTCTGAAAATCAGGTGATCGTGTTCACCGAATGGATGGGACGCAGTCCGCAGATCATGGAAGACCAGATCACATATCCGTTGATCACGAATTTGCAGGGCCTTCCTAAAGTCAAGTACGTACGGGGAGCCTCCATGTTTGGCATGAGCTTCATCTATATTATTTTCAACGATGATGTTGACATTTATTGGGCCCGCCAGCGTGTATTGGAACGACTGAACTCAGCGACCGGTTTGTTGCCGTCTGGTGTTACTCCCACACTGGGTCCGGACGGTACCGGTGTAGGTCACATTCTGTGGTACACCTTAGAGGCACCGGAAATGGATTTAGGAGAGCAACGTGCTATCCAGGATTGGTATGTAAAGTTCGCTTTGCAAAATGTATTCGGTGTAAGCGAAGTAGCTTCCTTTGGAGGTTTTGAGAAACAATACCAGGTCACTGTCGATCCAAACAAGCTTACGTACTATGGCTTGTCTGTGCCGGAAGTTATCCAGTCGATTCGCAACAACAACAATGAAGCAGGAGGACGCAAGTTTGAACTGAGCGACATCGGCTACATCATCAAGACCACAGGCTATCTCAAGTCTGTTGAGGACATAGAAAAAATATCACTAAAAACGGAGAATGCCACTCCTGTCAGAATAAAAGATATTGCCACCGTGCAAATGACGGGTAAAACACGGCTTGGAATTTTTGATTTGAATGGTGAAGGAGAAGCGGTAGGAGGCATTATTGTTATGCGATACGGAGAGAATGCGGATGAAGTTATCAACAAAGTAAAGGCAAAAATGGAGGAAGTGACGAAGGGATTGCCACACGGCATGACGTTTAATATAGTCTATGACAGGAGTGGTCTGATTGAAGAATCAATTTCGTCCATTAAACGAACACTCATCGAAGAAATGATTGTCGTTTCCATCGTAGTGATCCTTTTCCTGTTTCACTGGCGAAGCGCTATCAGTATCATTATTCAGATCCCGATTACAATCGCCACCAGTTTTATTCTTTTAAACGCTTTCGGAATATCCTCCAATATTATGTCGCTCACAGGAGTTGCTTTGGCCATCGGAGTGATCGTTGACAACGGGATTATCATGGCGGAAAATTCTTACAGGAATTTAGCCATCCGCCAGGAGGAATTAAACAAACAACTAAATCCATAGGCCCATGCTCAAACGAATTTTTGATAAGAAAAAAGATTACGTGGAAATTCCAGCGGAAGAGCGGGAGGCTATTATAGAGAAATCGAGCAAGCAGGTCTCCCGTGGGGTATTTTATTCGACCATTATCATTATCACATCTTTCTTGCCCGTGTTTATGCTCACCGGACAAGAAGGAAAATTGTTTCACCCGTTGGCATACACAAAGACATTTATCCTGATCGTAGATGCTTTTCTGGTTATCACCCTGGCCCCCGTGATGATTTCTTTATTCATGCGCGGCAAATTCAAAAACGAAATGGCAAATCCGCTGACGCGGTCGCTTGAAAATATTTACGAGCCTGTTATTCGTGTTTGTATGAAGTGGAGAAAAACGACCATTGGCATTAATCTTCTTGCTTTGGCTATCAGCGTTCCTTTAATGATCAGCCTCGGGAGTGAATTTATGCCCCCGTTAGACGAACAATCCATTTTGTTTATGCCGGTGACCTTACCGGATATTTCCAATTCCGAAATCAAACGGATCCTGCAAGTTCAAGATAAGATTATCAAGTCTGTTCCGGAGGTGGATAAAGTATTGGGTAAAGCGGGCAGGGCGAGCACGCCCACTGACAATTCACCTATCAGTATGATTGAAACGATCATCATGCTTAAACCAAAATCAGCATGGCGCGAAGGAAAAACCAAAAAAGATATTGTGAATGAACTGGACGCGAAACTTCAAATCCCCGGTGTAGTCAATGGATGGACGCAGCCGATCATCAACCGCATTAATATGCTGGCCACTGGTATTCGCACAGATGTGGGTGTAAAAGTTCATGGTCAAAACCTGGATACAATCTATGCAGTATCGGAACGCGTGAAGAAATTGATGGAAGACATCCCTGGCGTTAAAGATCTGTATGTAGAACCGATTACAGGAGGTAAATACTTATTGATAGATATTGATCGCGAAAAAATTGGACGATATGGTTTGAGTATTCAAGACGTAAACATGCTGGTGGAAACTGCCATTGGCGGAACTCCTTTAGCCAACACCATTGAAGGCCGTCAACGCTTTTCAATCAATGTGAGACTGCCACAGGACTATCGCAATAGTATTGACCGGATCAAAAGAATTCCAGTCAGGACAGGCTCCTTTGGCACAATTCCATTGTCCTCTGTAGCAGAAGTACGATTTGAAAATGGCCCTCCAATGATTCAGTCGGATAATGCTATGCTTCGTGGCGCTGTCCTGTTCAACGTTCGTGACCGCGACCTGGGAAGCACGGTAAAAGAGGCAATCGAAAAAGTTAATACAGATTTGACCGGCTTGCCAAACGGTTATTTCATCGAGTGGAGTGGGCAATATGAGAATCTTATCAGGGGAAAGCGTACGCTGGCCATTATTACCCCGGTAGTGTTGCTCATTATTTTCATGTCGCTCTACCTGGCGTTTAAATCTATCCGCGAGGCCTTTCTAAGTTTGATTACCGTTCCATTTGCACTCATTGGCGGAGCCTACATTATTTATTTCTATGGTGTGCACCTTTCTGTAGCCGTGGCAGTCGGATTCATTGCATTGTTTGGTATAGCCGTCGAAACGGGGGTAGTGATGGTAATCTATTTGAATGATGCCATGGAGCAATTGATCGCACGCAAAGGAAACTCAAAAGATACAATTACTAAGGAAGATTTGCGGGAGGCTGTAATTGCGGGCGCCGCCAAACGCCTTCGCCCAAAACTAATGACGGTGTGTGTTGCACTGTTTGGTTTGGTGCCTGTATTATGGTCAACCGGTGTTGGAAGCGATGTGATGCAACCAATTGTACTACCCATGATTGGCGGCGTGCTAACCTCGTCTACCCACATCCTGCTCGTTACTCCGTTGATCTTCCTGATGGCGAAAGAATATGAATTAAGAAAATTCGGAAAAATTGAAATCCATGAAAACAGACATTAGACTGGAGATAGTAGACTTGAGACTCAGGATGAGCGAAAGGAGCAATTTGTCAATTGTCAATTGTTCCCGGTGCCTACCCTTCAGTCGACGGACATGGTCGGGATCAATTCTTCTGATTGCAATTTGCGCGCTAGCTTCAATAGGCTCATCTGCCCAAGTTGTAACGCTCGACAGCATTCTTACTGTTGTAAAGGAAAAAAACCCCATGTTGAAGAGCTACCATTCTCGTGCAGAGGCCATGAACGCTTACGCGAAAGGTGCAAAAAGCTGGATTGCTCCGGAAGTGGGCGGCGGACTGTGGATGCTTCCTTACAAAAAAGTTACGGATGAGCGTGACAAAGGCCAGATCATGCTATCGGTACAGCAGAAATTCACCAACCCGGCAAAGCTTCGGGCAAATCAGGGATACCTCGAATCGAAAGCAGCGATCGAGCAAGCCGGCGAAACGTATGTCTTCAACGAATTAAGAGCACAGGCAAAAACAGCCTATTACCAATGGCTGGTACTCGAGAAAAAGAAAACGGTTCTCAAAGAAAACGAAGAGATTATCGGCCTTGTGCTGAAGATCGCCCAATTGCGTTATCCCTATAATCAAAGCAAGCTGAGCAATATCTATAAAGCAGAAGGACGTCTGCAAGAAGTGCGAAATACTATTTTGATGAATAACAATCAGATCGTTCAGAAAAATATATTAATCAACCAGTTAATGAATGTATCCAGCGATTTGCGGTTTTCGATTGATACGACTAATCGGATAAATCAATTTTTACCGGATGTAATTGACACGGCGGTTTTTGTGGACGGACGCAGTGATGTTAAAAGGATTGATAAAAGCATTCAAGCCATGAGACTCAACCAGGCATTGGAAAAATATCAATCAAAACCGGACTTCAATCTGAGCTTTAATCACATGTTAGCCAGGGGAAACGGAATGCCTAACCAATTCATGTTGCTGGGCATGATCTCTATTCCGATTGCGCCCTGGTCTTCCAAAATATACAAAGCCAACGTTCAAGGAATGGGTAAGGAAATCGAAGCCATGAAAAGCGAACGCGCGGCTATCCTGAATGAGCTTCAGGGCATGACCGCGAGTATGATAGCTGAGATCGGCACCTTGAGCAAACAGATTGAAAATTACGAAAAGCGTATCGTTCCGGCCCTTCGTAAAAATTACGAGACGCTCATGCTGGCCTACGAAGAGAATAAGGAAGAACTCCCCATTGTAATTGATGCCTGGGAAACACTCAATATGACCCAGATGCAGTATTTGGAAACAGTTCAGAAGTATTATGAAATGATTGTGAGCTATGAAAAGCAAATTGAAAAATAAAATGCTCAGTGCGAATTGCAATCCCGATCCCGATAGCCATCGGGACGATCGGGAACGAACAAAAAATTATGATGCGCTATTCGTCATTCGTCATTCGTCATTCATCATTGCATTTAGTGTTATTCTTCTAACAGGATGTACGAGCAAGAAGGAAGCAGTTCATCACGATACCTACACCTGCCCAATGCACCCGACTATCATTCGGGAAAAGCCAGGGGCGTGTCCGGTTTGCGGAATGGATTTAGTAAAGAAAGGACAACCGGGAGAAGAAGTGAAGATCACAGCAGAACTTAATTATCTGCTGAAGCCGACGAATGCGATGGTCATCACTTCCATCAAAACGATTATGCCCGTTCAGAAAGCACTGGATTTTACCACACATGCGAATGGTATAATTGCGTATGATACCCGGAGATTTTCATCAGTCCCAATACGCTTTGGAGGCCGTATTGAAAAACTTTGGATTAAGTACAATTTTCAACCGATACGGAAAGGCCGGAAGGTCCTTGAGATTTACAGTCCTGAATTGGTTACCGCCCAGCGGGATCTGCTGTATCTTTTGAAATCAGATAAAGAAAATTCTCAACTCCTGGAAGGGGCAAAGGAGAAATTGAGGCTATTGGGTGTATCCAATTCACAGATCGATCAACTGGTTTCGTCGGGACAGGAGTTGTATTCATTCGCTGTTTATAGCCCTGTTGACGGATACATTGTTGAAGAGGGCTCGTTGAAGGCATGGGTTCCAGCAGTATTGGGGCAATCACCAAACGCTTCGATGGATGGTGGTATGGCCAGTGGAGGTTCTTCGGCTGTTCAACAAACTTCCACTGCTTTTTCGGGTGGTGAATTACTCATACGCGAAGGTATGTACGTTAGCACCGGGCAAGTTATTTTCAAAGTTGTTAATACAGAATATGTATGGGCTGAGTTCGATGTGTACCAACGGGATGCTGCCTTTGTTAAGGTAAATGATCGTGTTCAAGTAACTCAAGAAAATGCACCGTTTGTGGAGGCGAGGGTGAACTTCGTTCAGCCTTTCTTTAAAAGCGGGGAAAGTTTCACGAAGGTGAGGGTGTATTTACCGAATGCGGGAAACAGATTTCGCATAGGCCAATTAGTAACCGCTTCACTTACCTCGCCATCCGGAGATTCGATGTGGATTCCGTTATCGGCACGGCTTAATTTGGGCACAAAAGAAATTGCTTTTACAAAAAAACGAGGTGTGTTCCGGCCCAAAGAAATTGTTACAGCACGGCGATCCGGTGAATGGGTCGAAGTACTGGAAGGACTTGCGGTAAGTGACAGCCTTGCTTACAATGCGCAATTTATGATTGATAGCGAAAGTTTCATTAAAGTGAAAAATTGAATATGAAAACATCAACATATGGCTTACTACTATTTATAGCGCTGGTGTTCGCGATGTGTAGAAAGAAGGATGAGCATGCACAACACAAGGAACGGACTACCAGGTATACATGCCCGATGCATCCGCAAATTGTTCAGGATAAACCTGGTCCTTGCCCGATCTGTGGTATGGACCTGGTAAAGATGAATGCATCCACCGGTGCCAATGGTTCGATCATGCTTAGCGAAAGTCAGATTAAATTGGCAAACATCACCACGATGCTTACGCGTTTCGAGAGTATGGGAGAAAAGACCATCCTCACCGGAAGATTAATGGTGAATGAAGAGCAAACCGAAGTAATCAGCAGCCGGGTGCAAGGCCGTATTGAAAAATTGTATTTTAAAGAAGTTGGCCAACGGGTCGTGCGGGGCGAAAAGCTCTATGAAATTTACAGCGAACCGCTGTTGATACTTCAGCAGGAGTATCTTTTGGCGTTTCGACAGTTCGAGGAACTGAAAGAGAAACGTTACGAATCCTTTCTGAAGGCATCTGAAAAGAAGCTGGGCCTTTTCGGTATGACCAAAGAACAAGCAGGGGAGCTTGCCAAACGGAAGAAAGCCGATTCCCGGATTACTTTTCTGGCGCCGGTATCAGGAATCATCACCCGTACTGATGCAACAGAAGGACAGTATGTTTCGGAAGGTGGTAGCTTGTACCGTATCGAAAAACTCGACCAGGTTTGGGTAGAGGCTGAACTTTATCAGGGCGAATCTTCCCTTGTAAAAACAGGAGATGTTGTGAGGGTGCAAATCAGCGGGTTTGAAAATATGCCGGTTGAAGGGAAGGTCACTTTCTTAAGCCCTGAATATCGCCAAGGGAGCCAGATCATATTATTGAGGGCCGTGATTGCAAATCCTGACCGGGAATTCCTTCCAGGTGCGCAGGCGAATGTCATCCTTTCTCACTCGGAGAAAAAAGCCATTGCACTTCCTGTAGATGCTGTAATTCGCGATGCCAACGGAAGTCACGTCTGGATACTACAAGAAGACGGAGCCTTCAGACCTCGCATGGTAAAGACGGGTCTTGAGAATTTTGAAAAAGTGGAGATCACCGAGGGGCTTGAAGAAAAGGAGAACGCGGTGATTACCGGCGCCTATTTACTTTACAGTGAACTTGTGCTTAAGAAGGGCGGAGATCCCATGGCGGGACACCATCATTAAATGATGGAAACGCAAGGAAAGATTGTTGTAAACCATAAAACTAAAATTAATTATGAAAACTAAACATGCTATCGTAAGTGTTCTGACATTCGTACTTGTCGTATTTTTGACCGCCTGTTCAGGGAACAAGAAGGAAACTGCTGAAAGTAATGAAGGTCATGGCCAGGCAGAACAAGCCAAAGCTTCAACCACCTCAACTCCAGACGAAGTGAAAGCATTTGAAAATGTGGATGCTTCCGTAAAAACTCAAATCAACGGGTTCCTGGCGGATTACTTCGCATTGAATCAGGCGTTGATCGAAGATAACCAGGACGGCGCAAAAGCAGCAGCAAAAAAATTATTGGCTACCGTCAGCAAATTCGATATGTCAAAGCTCATAAGCGAACAAATGGATTTTTATCACACGCAATTGGAAAAATTGAATCAGGGTCTTAAGGGCATTGGCGAAAGCACGGATATTGAAGAGACCCGGCTCGAGCTGGCCACGCTCAGTGATGCCATGTATGCCTTGGTGAAGGCCTATCGTCCGAATGAATCAGCGCTTTATTTTCAATTCTGCCCGATGGCACAAAATGGGGATGGCGCTAACTGGCTCAGCAAGACAAAAGAAATCGTGAATCCTTACATGGGCCAGCGTATGCTGAAATGCGGAAGAACAAAAGAAACACTTAACTAAATTCTCAAAACTAAATTTAGAAAGAATGAAAACCCTAAAGAAAATCTCATTGTTGATACTTGTTGTGGTATTCGCAATTCAAATTACCCGGGGCCAGGCTCAAGATTACAAAGGGCATAGAATTGATGACTCAGGAAAAGTTACAGACAAAGATGGTAAACACATTGGCAACGTGACAAAGGAGGGAGTTATCAGGGATGCTTCAGGGATGAAAGTTGCTTATGTTGATGGCAACGGTTCATTAATAGATGCAATAAGCGGCAAAAATCTTGGCAAGGTTGGGAAAAATGGAAATTTTGTTCCCTATTCCGCCAAATCTGCTAACGAAAGCTGGTCTGTAAGTTCACCTGAAAATGGTACTTGCCTGATAAAGGATAAGGATGGTAATATTAAAGCTGAGGTGCACGAAACCTATAAGAATATTGGTGCTTGTGCCATTCATTGCCTTACCCAGCACATGAAGCACGGTGAGGTGATGGATGAAAGCAAAATGGAATCTGCATCGTACACCTGCTCTATGCATCCTGATGTGACTTCGGACAAACCGGGGAAATGTAGTAAATGTGGAATGGACCTCGTAAAGAAAAAGAAGTAGGTAGCCCAAAAGCCTGATGGTACAAATAAATTGAATTCGGTTCAATGAGCTTATCTGCCAGATTTAAAACCAGAGCGAAGGATCATGCAATTCTTCTTATTGGTACTGTAGTGCTGTTAGTCCTGCTCATTAAGTCAATTCCAGGTGACGACGTAACGTATTTGTGGAGCATGGGAACCGGATATGTAAGTATCATTTTATTGGCGATCACGTTACTCATAGGGCCGCTAAATATTTATACCGAAAGAGTTAACCCGGTATCTACGGATCTGAGAAGGGATGTAGGTATCTGGTGTGGTCTCACAGGCTTAGCTCATATTGTGATTGGTATTCAGGTACACATGGGAAATATCTGGCTATATTTTTTTAAAGCAGTAAAGGGAGACGACAGTTACAAATTCCGAGATGATCTGTTTGGCTGGTCAAATTATGCAGGCCTCCTTGCAGGGCTGATCGTGCTGGTCCTGTTACTACTGTCAAATGATCTTTCGCTAAAATGGCTGAGACCGAGACGTTGGAAAAATATTCAGCGCTGGAATTATCTTCTGTTTGGGTTGGTGCTGATGCATGGAATCATGTATCAGATAATAGAGAAACGTACGATGGTTATAATTCTTTTGTTTTCGATGATCATGCTGATGGCGGTTATCGGACAGTCCATCGGATTTTCAATTGCGAGGAAAAATAAATAAGAGAAAGTCATGAAACACTCAGATCATCAAAAGTACGTCTGCCCCATGCACGCTCAAATTGTGCAAGACGGACCTGGTAAATGTCCCATTTGCGGAATGAACTTAGTGCCGCTTAAGAAATCGGATTCCAGCCCTACTGAACCAAATCATATTCATTCGAACCCGCATGATCACACTACACCACGTGACCACCGTAGTGCTGGTGACCAGTATTATTGCCCGATGCTATGCCAGGGTGATAAGAAGTATTCAAAGCCCGGTGATTGTCCCGTATGTGGAATGCATTTAGTGAAAGAACAGAACCTGAAACCGAAGCGAACAGAGTACACATGCCCAATGCATCCGGAAATAGTTCGCAATGAACCCGGGAGTTGCCCGATCTGCGGTATGGAGTTAGTTCCTAAAATCGTTCAAAGGGATAACCAAGAAGAAGAGGCAGCTTATAAAGCTATGCTCAAAAGATTTTGGATTGCCACTGCGTTTACAATTCCGGTGTTTGTTATCACGATGAGTGAATTTGTGGGATTACATCTCTCCGGAATTGCCTCCCAAACAACATGGGGTTGGATTCAATTTGCATTGTCCACTCCTGTGCTTTTTTACTGCAGTGCTGACTTCTTCAAGCGTGGTTATCTATCCATGATCCGTTGGTCACCCAATATGTGGACGCTCATTTCCCTGGGAGCGGGAGCTGCTTATTTGTTCAGCATTGTCGCCTTGGTGTTTCCTGGTATTTTTCCTGATCAATTTAGAATGGATGGGACCGTTCACCTGTACTTCGAAGCCGCCACTGTTATCTTATCGCTCATATTATTGGGACAGGTACTTGAACTGAAAGCACGAGGTCAAACCAACAGCGCTATTCGCGCCTTGTTGAAGCTAGTCCCACCCGATGCTACGGTGATCCGAAACGGGCAAGAACAAAAGATTCCGCTAGAGCAGGTAGTCCCGGGTGACATTCTCAAAATTAAGCCGGGAGAGAAAATTCCAGTAGATGGCCAGGTTGTGAAGGGTCATAGTTCAATTGATGAATCCATGATAACGGGTGAGCCAGTCCCCGTGGAGAAAAATGACGGCGATCCGGTAACGGGAGGCACGGTGAATGGAACAGGAAGTTTTGAAATGAAGGCGTTAAAGATTGGAGCGGATACATTGCTTGCGCAGATTATTGACATGGTGAATAAAGCAAGCCGCTCGAAAGCTCCCATTCAGAATTTGGCCGATAAAGTCTCCGGGTATTTTGTGCCGGTAGTTGTAGGCATTTCAATTTTGTCCTTTGTGGTATGGGCTATCCGGGGCCCCGATCCAGCGATGGTTTTTGCTTTCGCAAATGCTGTCACAGTCCTTATCATCGCTTGTCCCTGCGCATTAGGCTTGGCGACACCCATGTCCATCATGGTAGGAACTGGTCGCGGGGCTACGTTCGGAGTGTTGTTAAAGGAAGCCAAGGTGATTGAAGAAATGCAAAAAGTTACTGTGTTGGTGATTGATAAGACCGGAACAATAACAGAAGGAAAACCTTCTCTCAAATCTGTTAAGACATTCACTAGTTCAATAAGTGAAGACGAAATTCTGGGCAAAGCTGCATCACTTGAAGCAAGCAGTGAGCATCCGTTGGCTGAAGCAATTGTCAGGGCTGCCAGGGATCGGAAACATCAGCCTGGCCGGGTAGAAAACTTTGAATCTGTTACAGGTCATGGCATTAAGGGTACCATTGATGGTAAACACGTTTCCGTTGGGAATGCTAAACTTCTAAAGTCCCTGAATTTGATGCTGCCAGCGACTAATCAAATGGAAGTGGAAAACCGGCAAGTCAATGGCGAAACTGTAATGTATGTGGTTATTGATAATCAGATCGCCGGGTATATAAGTGTGGCTGATCCAATAAAACAAAATTCAAAGAGTGCCATTAAAGAATTGCAACAACAAGGGCTAAGTGTAATCATGCTCACAGGCGACAATAAGAATACGGCAAAAGGAGTTGCCGAAGAGTTAGGGCTTGATGGATACGAAGCTGACTACCTTCCTGCCGATAAATTGAACAAAGTAAAGGAGCTTCAACAAAGTGGTAAAGTTGTGGCTATGGCCGGAGATGGCATAAATGATGCTCCCGCACTAGCCCAGGCAAATGTTGGCATTGCAATGGGCACAGGGACAGACGCGGCAATTCAAAGCGCTGGTATCACACTGGTGAAGGGGGATCTACTGGGAATTATCAGAGCAAGAAAACTAAGCACAGCAGTAATGAGCAATATCAGGCAAAATCTATTTTTTGCTTTTATATATAATGTAATTGGCATTCCGATTGCCGCCGGTGTTTTGTATCCTTTTTTCGGATTGTTGTTAAGTCCGATGCTGGCAGCCATGGCAATGAGCTTAAGTTCTGTTTCAGTTATTGTAAACAGCCTGAGATTACGAACAAAAGCAATTTAAGAATCCGAGAATGAACCATAAACTGTTTTACTCCCTGCTCATTACCTTGTTAGCTTGCTCTGGAGTGAAGGACAATGACCTTGCCAAAGTCAAATTGAAAGAGATGACCAATCAGTCCATCGACCTTTCGCAGTATAAAGGCAAAACTGTTTTTATTAATTTTTGGGCTACCTGGTGCAAACCCTGCATTCAGGAAATGCCCACGATTGAAAGTGCACAAGATAAATTGAAAGATGAAAGAGTGATTTTTCTATTGGCGTCCAACGAGGACCTGGAGCAAATTGAAAGGTTTATAAAAAACCACAACTACAAATTCCACTACGTTCATCTTGAAAATATGGAAGCACTGAAGATTCAGGCACTGCCCACTACTTTCATTTTCAATACGGAGGGAAAATTGAAATTTTCAGAAACTGGCTACCGAAAATGGGATGACCCCGAAAACATTGAATTGATTACCAAAATAATGAATGAACATGAAAAGTAAATTTTACTTCCTTGTGCTGTGTCTGATCGGAACAGCCTGCTCTGTAAAGAAAAATTCGGACGGGCAAACGCAAAAAATCAAGCTCTTGCCTTCACCTTCCAGGTCAACGAGTGCAGAACCTTTCTTGTTTACCGATATTGACAGTACCGTGTATTTGTCCTGGATAGAAAAAAGTGAAGGTAAAGCTTCATTGAAGTTTTCAAGCCTGGATAATGGTCAATGGTCTGAGTCCTCGGTCATCGCCTCCGGCAACACGTGGTTTGTAAATTGGGCTGACTATCCTATGATCGCTACTAACGGCAAACAATTTATCGCGCATTTTCTCGATAAGAGCGGAGCGAGTACGTATGCTTACGATATAAAGCTAACCACATCGAGTGACCATGGAAAGAACTGGCTTGATCCACTCATACTCCATGATGACAAGAAACAGGCGGAGCATGGTTTTGTTACCTTACTGCCCTATAGAGATAAGTTTTTTGTGACGTGGCTTGACGGAAGAAACACCGTCATGGAAGGCATGAAAGAAATGGATCATCACGCGGGTCACCATGGTGCAATGAGTCTCCGGGCTGCAATTATTGATGCCAACGGAACGAAAATAAATGAATGGGAACTCGATACTAAAACCTGTGATTGCTGTCAGACCAGCGCTGCCATCACCACCAATGGACCTGTTGTTGTTTATCGTGACCGGTCAGACGCGGAAATCCGCGATATGTCCATTGTACGATTATTGGATGGTCAATGGACAGAACCTAAAACTATTCATAATGATAATTGGAAAATTGCCGGATGCCCTGTCAATGGACCTCGCGTAGTTGCAGAAGGCAATAATCTTGCGGTAGCCTGGTTCTCCGCCGCGTCCGACACTTCACATGTAAATGTTATTTTCTCAACAGATGGTGGTGCTACTTTTGATAAACCAATCCGGATTGACGAAGGAAATGCAATCGGACGTGTGGATATTGTAATGATAGACGAACAGAGCGTGATGGTAAGTTGGATGGAAGGCACTGTGATCAAAGCTGCAAAAGTTCATAGTAATGGCACAAAGGAACCTTCTATGATTATCGCATCATCCTCTGAATCCAGGTCGGGTGGATTTCCTCAAATGACTAAATCAGGAAACCAATTGATCTTCGCCTGGACCGATGACACGGAAAGGAATATTAAAGTCGTGAGTATTTCCTTGTAATAAAATTTATACTTCAAACCTTAAGGAACATGAAAGCATTTACGGGTAGCATAATCTTTTTTATTATTTTTTCAGATTGTTCAAATCATAGAACAAAAGAGGAGCAGAGCACAAAAGAACCATCCTCTCAAATAGTCAATCCAGACGAAGAGGGCACCCGCATCATTGCAGAGCAAACTGCTTCTGATACGTTGAAGGGCAGTCTCAAGGCAAAGGCCATGGGAACCATTGGCAATGCAGGCGTCACAATCAATTATTATTCGCCAGCCGTTCGCGGACGTGTAGTGTGGGGTGGTCTTGTTCCATTTGATAAAGTGTGGGTGACCGGTGCTCACCGTGCAACCAGTATCGATTTCAATCAGGAAGTTATAGTTGGAGGTGTAACGATTGCTCCCGGGAAGTATGCCTTGTTTACGATTCCCGGCAAAGATGAATGGACCATCATTGTCAATAAAAATTGGGAGCAGCACTTAGCCGATGACTATGATCCAAAGGATGATATTGTACGGGTGAAAGTAAAACCGGAAACAGAAGATACCCATCAGGAGAGGCTACGCTTTACAATTGAAGCATCGAGTGACACAAAAGGCGAGATTGTTATTTATTGGGAGAAACTGGAGGTTTCTTTACCGATAAGCTCGCGGAATTGACTGAATCGTAGGGTAAGGAATGGCCCATCAAAGCTAATCTGCCTCTTTCATATCCTATTCAAGAGTATTATTGAATAGTTGAACTATCTCAACTTGCAGGGCTACCCGTGGAAGTTTCATTAAACTAAAGAAAGGTATGAACGCGCTTAAACCAATTCCAGGGAAACATTATCAGGAGCCGTCAATCTTTAATCCTGAAAAATTATTGCGGGAGGGTCGAAGGCAAAAGAACCTTCCTGAATGTAACGTCCCTGAAGTATGTATATTAGATCCCGATGGTGACATCGTGCGCTATCTGCAAAAGGAAAATCTTATATCGTTAAGTAATTGTTGGGCGTGCTATCATTCAAATCTTTACACATTCAAGTACGGGGAATTAAGTTTGGGAATTGTAGGATGCGCAGTTGGTTCATCGTATGCAGTTCTCGTTGCCGAACAGCTTTTCGTCTCTGGATGTAAACTGTTGATCAGTATAACATCAGCGGGAATTATAAATCAACAGGAGGGAATTGAGTTTATCCTGATTACTGAATCCCTGAGAGATGAAGGCACAAGCTTTCATTACATACCTGCTGAAGCGAAAGCAGAAATTGATATGGATCTGATGAAGGAACTCAATCCGTTATTTACACATTCCGATTTATTCATTGCAAAGGGAACGAGTTGGACAACCGATGCTCCCTATCGGGAGACACAATCTTCAATCAATTATGCAAAGTCCCTTGGTATAACAGCCGTTGAAATGGAGGCCGCGGCGCTGTATGCTTTTGCCCAAGCCAAAACAAAATCAGTGATTTGCTTTGCCCACCTCACCAACACTATGTCACAACCGCATGGCGACTTTGAAAAAGGCGAAGAGAATGGCAGTACGAAGGCATTGAAACTTATTTACGAAACAGTGAAATGCCTGGAAAAAATTAACTATGAAGGGCGAGAGGAACAGAGGCCTGGCAATGGGGTTGAATGAATTTGCGGGGTACATGGCGGTGGCAATGGTTGCCTTTCTTACCGGTTGGGTGGCGACGAATTACGGCTTGCGTCCATATCCATTTTACATTGGTATTGCGATATCAATAATCGGCCTGGTAATAAGTTGGTTCTTTGTGAAAGATACTAGCCAACACGTTTTGTTAGAATCTTCACATACCAAGGTGCCCAGACTCAAACATCTTTTTTGGGAGACAACCTGGAAGAATAAAAACCTTGGCTCTGTAACACAAGCAGGTTTGGTAAACAATCTTAACGATGGTATGGTATGGTATGGTATGGTATGGGGATTGTTACCGCTTTTACTTTTCAGCAAAAATTTTGGCCTCAGCGACATCGGAGTAATTGTAGCAACGTATCCAATAGTGTACATGACAGATAATCCCAAGGAGATTCAGTTTGGGTATTAATCCTACTTTGTCATATTTAGATTTTTTGGGTCACAACGAGCATGAAGATGACACAACGAGCACAACGAAACAGAGCCAATAATCCGTTGGACCTCGATTTCGTAGTACTCGTAGTGGTTCGTTGTGATCTTCGTGACCATACTTCTGATTCGCTCTTCGGGCTGCAACCTTATGCTATTCTACAGATTGCATAACTTGACAAAGTAGGATTAAGGGTGAGGAAAAATTTCCAAAGTCTTTTTTTTTGCACAGTTGATGTATGGGTTTAAGAGAAATCGAAAAATTGAATGATTAAAAAATACGGGGATTTAAAGAATTGGCGCCATCGTCTCAAGGCGGGTGCTATGTTAAATCAACCGTTGAATTTCTTCTACACCAGACGAGGGTTCAACCTGTTTTAACCATTTTACCGGCACCATTGCGTCGTTTAGGAAAATGATTCTGAAATAAGGTGAATGACCCTGCCCGTGTAAAAATATGTCACCCCATGGCATGATAATAGTGTCAGGTTGGAACGAAGATTGTATCAAACGTTTAAAATATGCTCTACATGAGGAATGACACTGGAGAAAAAGGCAATGACAAGAAAACAGGAAAGGGAGAACGGCAGGAAGTATACACCTGCTCTATGCACCCGGAAGTGAAAGCTGACAAACCCGGCAAATGCCCCCTTTGTGGAATGGATTTAATAAAGAAGAAAGAGAATGTTAAATCTGCTTGAATAGCGCTTCTCGCAGGAACTTTGAGTACAGCGACTGCAGCGTATCCTTCGCGATGCACTGTTGCAGAACAGGAAGACTGAATTAACGCCGACCGGCAAAAGGTTTCACACCAGCACATGAAAACCCGTTTCAGACAAAATAGTTTTTTATTCTGGCAACAATGGCTTTTCTATACAAGTTTATTGTTTGCTTTTTTCGGTATTGTCTTTGCGTTTTACGGCAGGAATTTTTTGTTCCTTCCTTATGATAAAATGTTGGCGAGGGTTTTTTGGAATAGCGATCAATTTCCTTCAGCGGCAGAGCCATTCCGTGCTTTTATTTATGGCCCGTTGGGTGGAACCATGGCCTGTTGCTATGTCTTACTAGCGTTTATTGCACGCTATCCCTTCAAGAACAGGCAACGATGGGCCAGGAATGCCATTGTAACTGCATTCAGCATTTGGGTTATTATTGACTCTTCTATTTGCGTGTATTTTGGAGTGTATCCTCAGATATATATCATTAATACTTTTTCCATAATTGTAAAGGCCCTGCCAATAATGTGTACGTGGAAATATTTTTAGTATATCACACCGAAGGATGAACATTCAGATAAACAGAAGAAGTGTTAATTCACCCGCTCCAGCCCTTCCTTCGCCTCTTTCATCCCGGGATAAAGTTGCAAGGAAGTTTCATAGTATTTCCTGGCGAGAATCGTATCACCTTTTTTCTCATAAATGATGGCGAGACAGAAATTCGCATCGCAGTGAGCTGGTTCGTTCGGCTTAGGTGTATAGATCAAGTATCGACTGAGACATTCAATACCTTTTTCAAATTGGAGACCTGAACGCGCGCTCACGTGTCCTGGGTGAAAGGCCGCCACCAGGTCCTTCGGATATTTTTTTATGACACCTTCGTACAGACCAAAAGCCTTGTCGTACTTTTTTTGATCAGCGTAAAACTGGGCGGGCGCAAAAATATATTCGCGGTTACCTGGAGCTTGCCGGATCGCAGCCGTCAATTCTTCTTCTGCTAATTCCATTTTATTTTGAGCGGTATGAACAAACGCGAATGCCCGCAAGCCTTGCGCTTTATCCAGGGGGGAAATTACATCGGCGCTGGCGGGGGCTTTCTCCCAACTGCCACCGAGGAAGCCAGGTGCTTTTACATAATAATTAATAAGACCCCATTGGGTTTGAAGATTGTCGGGATCTATGGCGGCCGCCTTTTCAAATTCATTCTTAATCTTTGGTGTCAGGTAGGCTTGCTTGAGTGCATTCGCATTCATTGCCACTACACCGTACATCACACCTAACCAGTTGTGATACTCTACAACCCGGGGATTTGCCTCGATGGCCTTTTCAAATTTTTCTACCGATAAATCATACTTTTTTTCTTCCACGGCAATTCTACCGAGGTAGTACTGTGCTTCAGGGTATTCTGCATTGCTTTTTGAAATTGTGAGTAATAATTTTTTTGCTGCCTCAAAATTTCGTTGTTCGAACAAGGCCTTGGAAGATGAAGTGAATGACCAACAACCGTGCAGGGCATGTAAGCACCACCAATCATTAGAAAGATCAGAAAGTATGTTTTCAGGTGCAGCATTTCAACGATTTACGGCAAATAATGGTACTTCGGATTTCAAAACAACCGTTGGCCAGCCAGCGTTTTCCAGTCGCGAGCCTGTCACTCCTTGCCGGCTGGCAAACCGTGCCACTGCCTGGGTCTTTAGCCACTGAAGATCAGGAAACTGATGGAGAATCATAACGCTGAAACAATGAGCGGGAGGCGTTCGACTGATCGACCTTGGAATCCCGAGCTCTGAAGGGCTCCGACGCATAAAAGATCGCGATCGGAAGGAAAAGAAGTTGCAAGAATTTTGCTAAGAGTAGCCACTTCATAATTTTGCATTCCTTTTTACTGAATTAATTCTAAAATTCATGCCTGACAAATTACAAATCCCCCGGCGCCCCACCCGCGCATTTCTAAAAGAATCATTTACAATTACCAGATGGGGGGAGCTGAAACCTTACTTCGATGCCCTTCTCAGCAGTGATATCAATTCTTTGGCTGAACTCAAGCACTGGCTCAGGGACCGTAGCGAACTGGAATCAGTCATCAGTGAGGATCTCGGCTGGCGCTACATCCATATGACATGCTACACTGAAAATAAGGCATATAGCGAACGATATCAGGACTTTATTCAAAACATCCAGCCGCAGATTGCCCCGGTGGCAGATCAACTCAATAAAAAAGCGGCCGCATCGCCATTTCTTTCAGCACTCTCAGACGAACCAGGCTTCGATATCCTGGTACGCAACCTGAAAAAAGATATTGAAATTTTCCGCGAGAAAAACGTGCCCATCTTCACAGAGATTAACACCGAAACGCAGAAGTATACCCAAATCTCCGGTGCTATGACGATCGAGTGGAAAGGACAGGAACTGACACTGCAACAGGCATCCGTATTATTATTGGACGCTGATCGCAACGTAAGAGAAGAAATCTATAACAAAATCACGCAGCGACGACTCAAAGACAAAGAATCACTGGAAGCGTTGTACACGAAACTTATCCAACTGCGTCATCGTGTGGCGTTGAACGCCGGCTTTGCCAACTTCCGTGATTACATGTTCAAGGCATACGGCCGCTTTGACTATTCTCCTAAAGATTGTTTTGCTTTTCATGATTCGATTTCTTCAGAAGTAGTGCCCGTGCTCGAAGAACTTGCCGAAAACCGAAAAGATCAATTGCAAGTTGATACGCTTCGTCCGTGGGACAAAGCCGTGGATACTGCCGGTCGTCCTGCACTTAAAGCATTTGATGGTGGTAAAGACCTTACGGAAAAATCAATAGAATGCTTTCGCAAACTCGATCCATTTCTCGGCGAGTGCCTCCAGATCATGAATGCAATGGGGCATCTTGACCTGGAATCACGCAAGGGAAAGGCACCGGGTGGTTACAATTATCCGTTGGCAGAAATCGGTGTACCATTCATTTTTATGAATGCGACTTCCACCCTGCGCGACATGACCACGATCATGCACGAGGGCGGTCACGCTGTCCATAATTTTCTAACGAAAGATTTGTCCCTTGGTGATTTTAAGAGTCCACCAATGGAAGTGGCTGAACTTGCTTCCATGTCGATGGAGCTGATCTCCATGGATCATTGGGATGTATTTTTCCGAAATCCAGAGGATCTTGCCCGTTCAAAAATGGAACAGTTGGAAGACATCATCGAGACACTTCCCTGGGTCGCAACGATCGATAAATTCCAGCATTGGGTTTATGAGCATCCGGATCACACGCCCGCGCAAAGAAAAAGTAACTGGAATAGAATCTTTCATGAATTTGCGGACACCGTCACGGATTGGCGGGGCCTGGAGGAGGCGAAGGATTATTTGTGGCAGAAGCAATTGCACCTGTATGAAGTACCCTTCTACTATATCGAGTATGGAATGGCACAACTCGGTGCCATCGCGATCTGGCGAAATTTCAAAAGCGATAAAAAGCAAGGACTGGATGGTTATCTGAACGCTTTAAAGTTGGGCAACCTTCATACCATACCCGAGATTTACCGTGCCGCCGGAATAAAATTTGATTTTAGCAAATCGTACATCCGGGAGTTGATGAGTTTTGTACGGGAAGAGATAAGTGCTACTTAACCGGATGCGTCCCGCATTCCGGCTCCCCCCGGCGAACTCACGAACGATCAGCAAGTATGATCATAGACCGCGACCCACTTGCCGTTTATTTTTTTAAAGATGAGTGTAAACACGCCATCCAGGTTACCGCTGGCGCGTGTGAGATGGTAGCGGCCCATCACCAGAAAATTCACCGACGATAGGGGTGTAGCCTGTAAAATTTCAAAGCTCAACGTGCCCATGGCGGCGCGGTCCGGGTATCCGGTTTTATAACCTTCGAGTGTTTCCTGCCATCCGTGGTTGATGCCCCGCGAACTCATAAATTGCAAGGAGTCCGATTTCCAATAGCCCTCCATGAATGAATCAATGTCGCCGTTGTTCCAGGCTATCTGTTCCGATTTCAAGACCGCTCGGATGGCCTCTTCTTCGGCTTTGGCATCAAAATTTGGTTTGGAGAATCGAAAGCAGGCGCCGACGATCAAAGAAATCAACACGAGTGTAGGGAATCTTAATTTCATAGAAGTAGGGTTAAGCCGATTAAAGTTAATATCCTATTTTGCACCTTTTATAGCTATGAAGAAAATAAAATTCAACGATGTCTTGCCGCACGTACTGGCGGTCCTGGTATTCCTTGTAGTAATCCTTACGTTTTTTAGTCCTCTTTTCTTTGAAAATAGGGAACTCGGGCAGCATGATATACAGCAGCACATTGGCTCCAGCAAAGCCTTGCGTGATTACCGTGATGCCACGGGCGAGGAGGGTTTGTGGGCCGAATCGATGTTCAGCGGCATGCCAGCATATCTGGTTAATCTACAATGGAGTGACGGAGTCGTGGTGGCAATGAAGAAAGCGCTGTCACTCTTTTTGCCTCACCCCGTCCGGAACATCTTTGCTGCTTTTATTTGCTATTATATTTTGCTGCTCGCCTTTCGCGTGAGACCTTATCTTGCCATTGCCGGTGCGCTGGCATTTGGCTTGTCCTCGTACATGATTATTGGTTTGTCGGCGGGACACAATGCGCGCATTGGAGCGATCGCATTTATGCCGTTGGTGATGGCGGGTATTCATCTCGTATTTAGTGGGAAGAGAGTCTTAGGCTTTGGTGTAACCGCAGCGGGACTTGCTCTCCAGCTTCGCGAAAATCACCTCCAGATTACGTATTACCTGATGTTGATTGTGGCCGTTTACGGATTGGTCCAACTCATCACAGCTGTCCGCGAGAAACAACTTAAAGAATTCTATAAATCATTGATGGTCCTGATCCCGGCTGCGATCATTGCTGCAGCCACGTTCTTTGGGCAATTCTGGGCGATTACGGAGTACACACGATATTCCAGCCGTGGCCCTTCCGAATTGGTAAAGCCAGGCCAAACGAGCGGGGAAACAGGATTGAGTAAAGCATATGCCTTTGTCTATAATTATGGCATCCTCGAGCCAATGACGTTGTTGATTCCTGGGTTTTACGGTGGCAGCAGCGGAAAGTATTTTGTGCAGGACCAAAAGAGCAATTCCTATAAAGCCATCATGAATTCCGGAAATAATGAGATGGCGAATCAGCTTGCGCCGTATACTTCTGGTTATTGGGGCCCACAGTCATCCACAGTTGGTCCTTATTATAGCGGCGCTATTATCTTTTTTCTTTTCGTACTCGGAATTTTATTTGCTGACAGGAAATATGTGGTATGGCTGGTACCCCTCAGCGCACTGAGTCTCATGTTGAGTTGGGGTGACAGTTTCTCTTTCTTCAACTATTTCATGTTTGATTATTTTCCAGGCTATAACAAATTCAGGTCCGTGAATTTTGCGTTGGTGATCATTCTTTTCTCCATGCCGCTGTTAGGAATGATTGGTCTCGAGAAAGTATTGACCGTTGGAGTCAATCCCGAAACAAGGAAGAAACTTGTCATTGCAGTAGCGGTTTCCGGGGGTCTGTGCTTGTTGATCCTTGTGTTTGCTGGAATGGGTAGCTTTATGAAGCAAGGCGAGTCGCAATTGCCGCCCTGGTTTCTCAGTGCATTGCGCGATGACAGGAAAAGTTTGCTTCGCGGAGATGCGTTCCGGTCACTTGCCTTTATCTTCTCCATTTTTATTCTGCTGGTGCTGAATGTCCCTAAAAAGATTTCACTTTTTGGATTTTATGCATTTCTTGGATTCATGATCACCGTTGACCTGGCTGTAGTGGATAAGCGCTATTTTACAAAAGAAAATTATCAGCGCAAGCGTGAAGTCGTCTTTGATGCCACCCCTGCTGACGAGGAGATCCTAAAAGACCAAAGTCACTACCGGGTCTATAATACTCAAAGCCCCATGGCGGAAGCAGGAACTTCGTATTATCACCAATCACTGGGCGGCTATCATGGTGCGAAAATGAGACGCTACCAGGATTTGTATGATTCGCTCATTTTCAGGGAAACGAGAGAATTATTCGGTGAGGCACAACAGGGCAAGTTGGATTTTAAGAAGTATGGCGCGCTGAACATGTTGAATGTAAAATACATTGTGTACGGTCCGGAAAAAAATGCGATCATTCCAAATTTTAGTGCAAACGGTCCGGCCTGGTTTGTCAATCAAGTGGTAATTGTTAATTCACCTACCGAAGAACTCAAAAAAGTGGGCGAGGTGAACACAAAAGAGGTAGCCGTTATTGATAATTCCAAATTCCAGGTGGAAGGACGAACGATACAAATCGACAGTGCTGCTGCAATTGCATTGATCGATCAAAAACCTTATTGGCTGAAGTATGAATCTCAGTCGTCAACCGATGGAGTAGCTGTTTTTTCAGAGATTTATTACCCGAAAGGCTGGCATGCATTCATCGATGGCAAGGAAGTAACCATCCTGCGGACGGATTATGTGCTGCGTGCTCTGGAGGTTCCGGCGGGCAAACATGTTATTGAATTCAAGTTTGAACCAAAGCCTTATATTGTTGGTAATAAAATAACGTTGGCATCGGGCTGGGTGTTATTAATTGTGGTTGTTGCATGCTTAGGTATGGAGTTGCGGAAGCTTCGAAGCTGATGCAAAGAATCTTAGTAAAAGGGCGTCTCTAAAAACTCCTTGTACCCTTCTCTTTCCGGAGAAGGGTGACGGGTTGAGGCCATAAAAGGCAAGGTTTTTAGAGAAGCCCAAAAGTAATTACCTTCGATTTATGAAAACAATGCTGCTTAAATATTGGCACGAATGCCAACGGCTAACGGCCAAAAGCCAATAGAAAATCAAGAGAAAGATTTAACCGTGTTGAGTCCTGCCTAATCCTAATCCTAATAATATCAAGTGAGCGACATGACACCAACCCAGACTCACATCATTACTCAAAAATTTCAGGAACGATTTAAAAAGAAACCCTCTCTCTTTATCGCCCCCGGGCGCATCAACCTCATCGGCGAACACATCGATTACAACGAAGGCTTTGTCATGCCGGCCGCCATCGACAAGCACTTTGTGTTTGCGGTAGCGCCCGGCGGAAATGACAAGTGCAATATTTATGCGCACAACTATGAAGAAGGCGTTTCCTTCTCCATCCATGACCTGCATCCTGGAGAAGCCTGGATCAATTATCTTATGGGAGTTCTCGATGGTTTCAGACGTCAGGACCTGTTGAAGGGTGGCGTTGATTGCGTGTTTGGAGGAAACATCCCATCGGGTGCGGGAATGTCCTCATCAGCAGCCTTATGCTGCGGATTTGGTTTTGCTTTAAATGAAATTTTTAGCATGGGCCTCGACCGGAAGGCGTTGGCGCAGATAGCCCAATATGCGGAACACGAGTTTGCCGGCGTGAATTGCGGGATCATGGATCAGTATGCTAGTTTGTTTGGTGAAAAAAATTCTGCTCTGCTGCTGGATTGCAGAAACCTTACCCATGAAGTACTGCCCTTTAATTTCTCATCGCATTCCCTTTTACTGGTGGATACCAAGATCAAACATGCGTTGAGCGCTACGGCATACAATGATAGGCGGGAGACCTGTGAAAAGGGAGTGAAGATGATCCGGAAGAAATACCCGCTTGTAAATTCCCTGCGCGACGTTACAAGAACAATGGTATATGAGACTCAGGACCAACTTGGGGAAGATATTTTTATTAAATGTCTCTTTGTGGTAGCGGAAATTGGCCGTGCACAAAAAGCAGGTGAGCTGTTGAAGCGAAATGATTGGAAGGGTTTCGGAGAATTAATGTACGAGGCACATTGGGGTCTCAGCCAGGCATATGAGGTGAGCTGTGAGGAACTGGACTACCTGGTCATGCTGGCAGAAGAGGATAAGGATATGGTTCCGGGTTCCCGGATGATGGGTGGTGGATTTGGAGGTTGTACGATCAACCTGATCGATAAAGACAAGGAAGCGATTTTTAAGGAGATTGTTTGCCAAAGATATTTTGCTACTTTTAAAAAAGAACCTGATTTTTATTCAGTAAAACTTTCACAGGGTGTCCATAAACTTATGAGCGAATCTTAAACCTTAAACCTTGAACCTTGAACCTAATTCTCCCCCATGCAAAAACTCACAAGCCTCGACTACGGTGTCTTCTTTGTATACTTCATCATCGTGGCCACCTATGGCTATTGGATTTACAATCGTAAAAGAAAACTGCAATCTGACTCGAAAGATTTTTTTCTAGCGGAGGGCTCACTCACGTGGTGGGCGATCGGAGCCTCCTTGATTGCTTCCAACATTTCGGCAGAACAAATGATTGGAATGTCGGGAAATGGCTTCAAGATGGGATTGGCTATCGCGGCGTACGAATGGATGGCGGCGGCAACCCTCATCGTAGTGGCGGTTTTCTTTTTGCCGATTTACCTCCAAAATAAGATTTACACCATGCCGCAATTCCTGCGGCAGCGATACAACAACACGGTGGCTATGATCATGGCACTATTCTGGCTTTCACTGTATGTGATTGTAAACCTGACTTCGATCTTATTCCTGGGTGCCTTGGCAGTCAGCACAATTTCCGGATTGAATTTTACCCTTTGCATGATTTTCCTGGCGGGCTTTGCCATCATCATCACCCTCGGCGGAATGAAGGTGATTGGTTACACCGATGTTATCCAGGTGTTCTTTCTCGTGCTCGGTGGACTTGCAACCACGTACCTCGCCCTCAATCTTGTGTCCGAACATTTCAATACGACCGGTACGATGAAAGGCCTAAGTTTTTTGATGAGCGAATCGAGCGATCACTTTCACATGATTTTTGATCAATCCAATCCGAACTATGTCAGTCTTCCGGGGTTGACTGTGTTGATCGGTGCGATGTGGGTTGTTAACTTGAATTACTGGGGATGCAATCAATATATTACACAGCGTGCCCTTGGTGCCGATTTACCCACTGCACGTACGGGGTTGCTCTTTGCTGCTTTTCTGAAACTGTTGATGCCCGTCATTGTGGTGCTGCCTGGTATCGCGGCCTTTGTTCTTTGGAAGAATGGGATGTTCCAGCAAGACATGCTGGCCGGCGGTGAAATTAATCCGGACCGCGCGTATCCTGTATTGTTGAATTTATTGCCGACCGGGTTGAAAGGACTTTCATTTGCCGCTTTGACCGCAGCGGTGGTGGCGTCCCTTGCCGGCAAAGCCAATAGCATATCTACCATATTTACGCTTGATATTTATAAGAACTTCATTAATAAAGAGGCGACAGAAAAATCGCTGGTATGGACAGGACGAGTGGCGGTAGTGGTCGCTATGATTCTTGCGATTATTATTGCTCCGTTTCTTGGCATCGATAAAAAGGGCGGATTTGAATTCATCCAGGAATATACTGGTTTTGTGTCGCCAGGAATTTTTGCCATGTTCATTATGGGATTCTTCTGGAAGCGCACGACAGTAAATGCCGCGTTGTTTGCCATCATCGGCGGCTTTGCACTATCGGTCTTCTTCAAGTTTTTGCCTGACTATGCGGACGTTTCATTCTTACAGTCTTCTGGATTTGCTGCGCTTAATCCTGCATCCGGTGTGATTGAAATTCCATTCCTTGACCGGATGGGTTTTGTATTTGTCATTTGTGTGGTGGTTATGATAACCATTAGTTTATTGACACCAGCGCACCTTCAGCCAAAAGATACCCTCCATGTAGACATCAAAATGTTTAAGACCAGCACCGGCTTCACGGTAGGAGCGTTGGTGGTAATTGTGATCCTGGCCATTCTCTACATCAGTTTCTGGTAAACTGGCGAAGCAATAATTAGTCCTACTTTGTCAAGTTAGGCAATCTATTGAATAGCATAAGGCTGCAGCCCGAAGAGCGAATCAGAAGTATGGTCACAAAGAACACAACGAACCACTACGAGTACTACGAAATCGAGGTGCAGCGGATCATTGGCTCTGTTTCGTTGTGCTCGTTGTGTTATCTTCGTGCTCGTTGTGACCCCAAAAATCTAAAATATGACAAAGTAGGATTAGAAGATGAGAATTAAGAAGCGACAGCAATCTATTCCCAACTTCTCAGCTCCTCAATTCTCAACTCCTCAAATTTGTTTATTTTTATTCAATGAATCGCATTGATCGCCTCACTGCAATTTTGATCCAACTGCAATCCAAAAAGATTGTAAAAGCAGAAGAGATTGCGGACCGGTTTGAAATCAGCCTGCGCACCGTTTATCGCGATGTAAAGGCCCTTATGGAGGCGGGTGTGCCGATCGGATCCGAGGCAGGTAAGGGTTATTTTATCGTGGATGGCTATCATCTGCCCCCCGTGATGTTTAATCAGGCGGAGGCCAGCGCTATGCTGGTGGCTGGAAAGCTGGTGGAAAAAATGACGGACCAATCCGTCAGGAAAGCATTTGAGTCAGCGCTGTTGAAAATTAAATCGGTACTGAACGATTCAGAAAAGGACTACATGGAGATGCTCCAGGCCTCGGTTGAGGTGGGCCGGATGCCCATGCCGGAGTCAGCAAAATTTCCAAATAATTTCTTAACGGAAATTCAGAAAGCCCTGGTCAACAAGGAAGTGTTGGAGATTGAATATCACTCCACCCGGGAAGAACTCACACGGCGTGAGGTCGAGCCCATTGGCATTCAGTATTACAGCGGTGCATGGCACGTGATCGCATGGTGCAGGTTGCGCAGCGGCTATCGTGATTTCAGGGCGGACAGGATTAAGACACTCACCAACAGTGAAAAGAAATTTGATGGGCGCAATCTTATCAGTTTACAAGAGTACCTTCATTCATTGATGCAATCCTATCAAGAACTTCAGAAGGCCGTGGTGATTTTTGATAAATCAATTTTCAAATACCGTCGGTACATTTACGGTTTTGCTTCCGAAGAGGATTTGGGCGACCGCGTCCGCATGACGTTCCTGGTCGATAATGTTAATTGGTTGGCGCGGTGGCTGCTTTCATTTGGTAGTGCGGTGGAGGTGGAACAGCCTGAACAACTCCGGGAAATTTTGGCTGAACTCGCGGAGGAACTACACGAACATTACGTCAATACTTCTGTTGGACCACTTGTACAGTAAATAGAATGAAGTGAAAAGATTGTTGGTTGGACAAAAAAATAATAAAATGAAAGAGTCATCCCATAATGTCAAATCCGAAAACAAAAGAAGAACATTTTTAAAACAACTATTGACCGGATCAGTAGCTACGCTAGCTTTTCCAGCATTCGCAAATTCCGGTTCGGATCATACGAGGTCCAAAATTCCACAAGGAGGCGATGTCCTGGATGAACGCTATTGGGAAATGGTAAAAAAGCAATTTACCGTGCCATCGCACCTTATGATGGTTAACGCTGCGAATCTTTGTCCAAGTCCGTATATTATAAATGAATTGGTTGCCGCCGCCATGAAGGATTTGGCAAAAGATGTTTCGTTCCAGTTCAGACATCAGTTTGCTGAAAAACGTGCCATCTCCCTGGAGAAATTGAGTCAATTTATCGGTGTTGTAAAAGAGGAGATTGGGATTGTGCGAAATGCAACCGAGGGCAATTCAATCATTGTGAATGGTCTTGACTTTAAGCCGGGCGATGAGATTTTGGTGTGGGAGCAGAACCATCCTTCCAATGGGATTGCATGGGAGCAACGCGCCAAACGAAATGGCTTCGTCGTGAAGAAAATAGCGGTTCCGGCTTTTCCAAAATCCCCCGATGAATTGCTAGCCCCCTTTGCAAAAGCAATTACTTCGAAAACGAGACTCATCACCTTTTCACATATTTCAAACACCAGCGGCATCGCACTTCCGGCAAAGGAAATTTGCCAACTGGCCAAATCGAAAAGAATTCTCACCCTCGTGGACGGCGCTCAGTCATTGGGAATGATGGACCTCAACTTGAAAGACATGGGCTGTGATTTCTACACGGCCAGTACACACAAGTGGCTAATGGGTCCTTTGGAAAACGGCATCCTGTACGTGAGCAAGGAGCATGTCGAGCACCTTTGGCCCAACGTAATAAGTGCAGGATGGAAGGACACAAGCGCCTCGGTGGATGAAAAGCTGTGTGTGTTGGGCCAGCGAAATGAAACAACTCCGTTTGTTTTGCCGGAAACACTTGAATTTCATCAATCCATTGGGAAAAGGATTATCGAACAACGGGTGAGAAAACTGAATACTTACTTGAAAGAGCAGGTACAAGCTAAACTGCCACAGGCAACTTTTGTCTCACCACTTTCGCCAGATATGAGTGGAGGCATTGTCAGTATTAATTTCCCTGGAAAGCAGCCACAAGAGCTATACCAAAAGCTTTACGAGGTCCATGGGATCGCCTGCTCGGCCACTGGTGGTGTACTCCTGTCTCCCCACATTTACAACACCCTTGAGGATATGGATAAGGTTGTGGCCGCCCTGGCATCCCTGACGGCTTAACAGGCTAATAAATTTTTAGAATTTTTTTTTCACTGCTGACATAGGGCTGTCACGCTGCGATCGTTGATTAGCATAAACTTAAGATTATGCAGATCAAGGAAGTGAAACCCATCAATTTTTTATTCTTTCGGGCCGAAACGAAGGTGAGCGAACTTGCCAACCTGCTGCCCGTAGCCAAAGGGCTTTTTAAGGAAGCCGTCCAGTATGATTTACTTCATCAGCAAGAATAGCCTGAAACCATCAGCCGTGAACCGCGAAATTTATATCAATATGGATTTCTTATACCCTGAAGCAAACGTGACCGAAATACAAATTGGCATTAATTGATTATGGAAGTACTCGTATTTACAACGTCTGTAGAATCACACGATCATGTTAATGAACTTGCGCCAGTTTTAAATTCATTGGTGGGCAAAGGACGATGGAATTTTGCTTTGGATGATTGTGACAGAATTCTCCGTATTGTTTCGAACGATATAAAGCCGGTAACAACGATTCGGCTGCTCCGCGACCACGGTTTCGAATGCAAAGAACTTGAAGATTGAATTAATTCCTGATGTTCGACTAAAAGGTTAATCTCAATATTAAACACCTATCCTTATGCGAAAAGTAATACTTGGCGTTGCCGTAAGCCTGGATGGCTTCATAGAAGGCACTGGATTGGTTTCACTTTGCTATCAACCGGCCTAGGCAGCAGCATGTTTAAAACCAAAACACAAAAGATTTTGTATGGAATGGAAGAATTCAAAAAACAGAAATTGATATATCAGCTTTTAATACAAAAACCATGTCAAAAACGCTAAGCCTGAAAATCTCCGTGTCGATCAACGTCCCTAAAGCAAAAGTGTGGGACGCATTGACGAACCCTGCACAAATTAAGAAATACCTTTTTGGAACCGAAGCGGTCTCCGATTGGAAAGTAGGCAGTCCCATTATCTTTCGGGGTGTGTGGGAGGGTAAGCCATACGAAGACAAGGGGCATATTCTTGAAATTGAAAAGAATAAGATCTTGAAATACAATTATTGGAGTAATTTTTCAGGTGATAAAGATGAACCATCCAACTACAGTAACATTACTTACTTGCTTTCAGAAGAGAAAGGCCGGACCGTGTTTACACTCCGGCAGGACAATATCAAAACGAAAGAGGCGCAAGTCCAATCTGAAAACAACTGGGGGATGGTATTGAATAAGATGAAGAGCTTGCTGGAGCAGTGAAATGGGCCGCGGGGGTCTTAGGTCTTGGCTTGTGCCCCCAAAGGCTAACCGCTTATAGCCAAAGCCAACGGCCCTGCTTACTGAAAAAATGAGACTCAGATGAGGCTGAAAGTTTCTTTACAAGGTTGGATTCAGGTCATCGAATCTAAGAATTATATTTGTGAAATGTCAATCGAAGAAAAGGTCTGGGAAGTCGGGCAAGTCTTTCACAATCTTGACCAGGCCATCGCTAAATTTCAATCCGGGTCTACGCTCCACTGCAAATCCGGCTGCGGCAAATGTTGTTTCAAACCGGACATTGAAGCCACTATTTTAGAGTTTCTACCGTTCGCTTTCCACCTCTACCAGCAAGGTCAGGCTGAAGCGTGGTATGAAAAATTGAAAATCAATACTTCATCGGTTTGCCTGATTCTGAATCCAGCCCAAGGTGGCGCAGGACTTTGCTCGGAGTATCCGCACCGTGGTTTGATCTGCCGGTTGTTTGGCTATTCTGCAAGGACGAACAAATACGGCAGGCATGAACTCGTTACCTGCCAGATAATAAAATCCGAGCAAACTTCTGCGTATGAAAATGCTGAACAAAAGATTGAAGAAGGAGAGGAAGTGCCGGTGATGAGCGATTATTATATGAGGTTACACGGGATTGACGCAGAACTTACCCGGGAATTTTACCCGATCAACCAAGCTATTCAGAAAGCCGTTGAGACCGTGCTTCACTACTATTCTTACCGGTGATCTCGCTTGCAGGGAAGTACAGTAAGGTGAATTTTCTTAAGGGTTTCTTTTATCAGCGCGGCGGCTGTAGCAGAAGGGACTGGCTTTTGATCACCTGGCTTTACGAAAAAAATTGAAGTTCGGGTGTCCCGGAAGAAAAACGCTGCAGAGGCTATCCCCATTGCTACCGCCACTCCAAGTACTAAAACCAAAATTCGGTTCGAAATATTTTTCATTGCTGGTGACACTGTGCAAACCCGATACCAACCTCAGAAGCCCTCAAATTCAGGTATTTTGAGCCTGTTAGCATGTTTATTTGTTCAAAGTCGAACACACTGTGTGATTATTTCGTACATAAATACCATTTGCTTGAAGAATGGTTACTGAAGGGCACAGTTATTTATATAGGTTTTGGAACCTCTTTTCTAATTACATTTGTTACGCATTTGCAGCTTCAATTACAGAGACATGAAGAAATACTTGTTTTATGCACTAATGGCGGTGGCTTCTATGGGTTGGGCCCAGGAGAACCAGGGTACTCCAGTGAACTGGATGTCGTTTGAGCAGGCTATCGAAAAATCCAAGACCGAGAAAAGAAAAATCTTCATCGATGTATATACGGACTGGTGCGGCTGGTGCAAGGTCATGGACAAGAACACCTTCAGTGAAGCACAAGTAGCCAAAATTCTCAACGAAAAATTCTATCCGGTAAAACTTGACGCTGAGCAAAGAGAGGATATAGTATTCAATGGTACTACGTTCAAATTTATTCCTTCGGGAAATAAAGGCACTCACCAGTTAGCGTTGGCACTGTTGAATAATCAATTGTCCTACCCGACAGTCGTTTTCCTGGACGAAGATTTTCGAATGATCCAGCCGTTACAGGGCTATCAGAAGGTTGAAGAGTTTCATAAAATAATTCAATTCATTGGTGAAGATCACTTCAAGAAAATGAAGTGGGCTGATTGGCAGGGTGTTTACAAGTCGCCTTATCAATCCAACGGCAACGGTTCGGGGAATTAACCTTTGATTAGGACGGGTGGAGTCAATTTCCCTGTCCCTTTTCCTCTTGATCTTTCTTAACCTTTTGGGAATCCACGTAAGCGAGGGCATTTACAAATCCAAATAACACTGCTACGATGATGAGGAATAAGTTGGCGCCACTTCCTACTACTTGCTCGAACATAAGATTGTCGGTTTAACCATTCAAAGGTAAGAGATCATTCCAAATCACAAAACGTGCTACTTTGCTTGTTTACTTAAGCAACATAAATGTTGATCTAATATATTATTAATCAATCACTTACATCGCTATAGTTGTCCAACAAGCTACGAAGTACTCAGTAATGGGCATCTCTAAAAACCTTGCCTTTTATGGCCTCAACCCGTCACCCTTCTCCGGAAGAGAAGGGTACAAGGAGTTTTTAGAGACGCCCTATTGCCATTTAAAAACTAGCAATTTTCTTGGCCTAAATGCCCAATTCCGCTTTATTTCTCTTCAGTACATCAATGATGAAAGCAATATGGTCCACCAATACCACTCCGAAAAGTTCAGCTCCCTTATACACCTCTTCGCGATCCACTTTTGCCGCAAAGCCTTTGTCTTTCAGCTTCTTCATTACAGATTTGGGTTCCAGGCTGGCAATCCCTTCCGGACGCACCTGCGCGCAGGCAACTATAAAACCTGTAATTTCATCGCACGCCAGTAACCCTTTGTCAAGGGTGGTTTCGTACGATATGCCCCACTTCGTGTAGTGAGCGGAAATAGCATGTGCGATCTTGTCCTCGCCCAAGCTTCTTAGTTTTTCCACGATAACCTGTGGATGTTTTTCGGGAAACGGTTCGTAGTCAGCGTCGTGAAGCAGTCCCGCAGCTACCCACTCCTCCTTGTTCTCGCCAAGCTTTTCTGCATAAGCCTCCATCACTAGTTCGACAGTGCGCATGTGCCGGAGCAGGCTCGTGCTTTGGGTCATTGATTCAAGAAGGTTAAGAGCTTGTTCGCGTACCATATATTTTACGATCCCATTTAAAGCCTACCCCATCAAACTGTCATCCCCTAATTATCCCCTATTCCTTTAATCCTAATCCTTAATTTTACGCAGCCGTTTGCCCATCAGGAAAAGATTGGCAATTGCCACAATGGTGACAATACCCAATATAACGGCCGTAATAACAATTTGGGTGTTACGGAGCCGGAGTGTCTTCAGCTGGCCGGACAATTGAAGAGCGTCAATTTCCTTTTCTTTTTCCTGCAGTTCGAGCGCTACGTGCATCTGAGCAATTTTTCTGGTGCTCTCTTCACCGTATACTTTCTCCTGGGCCTCGTTAAACTTTACGAGCGTTTCGTAGGCCTCTTTCATTTTTTTCTGCCTGGCGTAATTCGTTGCCATACTTTTTAGGATTTGAGGAATATTGAATGATGCCTGCAATTCAGTGGCAATACCGAACGCCTGATCGAGGTAGCGTTGCGCTTCTGCAGGTTGGCCGGCACGGGTGTACACTTCTCCAATATTCGCCAACAGCGCAAGCTCGCTGATCCGGTTGTTTTGCTTTTTCACAATTTCCATAGCGCGCAGATAATATTCTACCGCCCGCTGGTAGTTGCCCTCCCGGTAATAAAGATTGCCAATGTTGCTCAGCGGGTCTGCAAATTGGGAGCCTGATTTCTCACTCAACTTCCATGCTTCCGAATAATAGTTCAAGGCCTGATCATAGAGTTGAAGATCACTGTGGAGATTGCCAAGATTATTCATCGACCCAATAATTCTCTCCTGATTGCCGAGCGCAACGAACCCGTTGTTGGATTCTTCAAAATATTTCAAGGCCTGTCCATAATCTTTTTTCATCGAATAGATATTGGCAATATTATTTTTCGCCGTGGCAACTCCCTCACCATTTTGAATTTCGGTGTAGAGGGCGAGGGATTTCAAATAATTTTCAAGGGCTACGTCCAGCGCTCCCTGGTTCCGGTAAGCAACACCCAGGTTGTTGTAGGAAGCTGCCATGCCTCTTTTATCATCAATGGATTTGGCCAGCGTGAGGGCCTCATGGGTGTATCCAATTGCCTTTACGGGATCGGAATTGATAAACGCGCGAAAAAGCTCGTTCATGATCTTCACTTTCTTGTCTCCCGCTGCTGTTTTTAGTGCGTTCTCCAAGCTATCCAAAGGACTGCCGAAAGCCGATTGAACACTTATTGCGCAGACAGCATAAAACATTAGCTTTTTCATTTTTGGGTGATTTTGGATCACGAATTTAAGATATAAAGTTGAATGAAGTACCAGGCTATCGGTGTGCAGAAAATTATGGGTACGCAAAGACGCAAAGTTGCAAAGTCTTATTACGTGCGCTATGCGTCATGACCGGTTTATTTAGTACATTCTCAGAGGTTAATATTCTCCCTTCGATTCGCAATCAGCGGTCTTTTTGCCAACTTGACCCAAAATAATTCCTATGAAAATACTTCCTGTTTTTTTTCTGTTGTCTTTTTCCCTCCTGGCGCAAGAGGATAAAAGAGTGATGGAACCAATCAACCAGCTATTCGAAGCCATGAAAAAGGGTGATAGTGCCATGGCGCATAAGGTCTTTCACCCCGTCACAAAACTCTACTCCGTACTTATCGACAAGACCGGTCAACCCATTTTAAGGGATGCGGCGATCAGTGGCTTTTTAAAAGCGATCGGCACTCCTCACAAAGAAATATGGAATGAATTGATCTGGTCACCTAAAATCGAGATCGATGGCAACTTCGCCCAAGCCTGGGTTTCATACGCGTTTTATGTCGGCAAAACATTCAGCCATTGCGGCGTAGATGCGTTCCAACTTTTTAAAGACAGTAGTGGTCAGTGGAAAATATTTCATCTGGCGGACACACGACAAAAGGAAGGATGCAAGGTACCGGGAGAGGTTAGGGAGCAATTGAATAAGTAGATTGGCTGTTGGCTTTTGGGTCTTGGCTGTTAGGATTGTGTCGGAAAAATGGACTGGTCTTGATTTTAGTTACAAGGGCATTAATTTGTCTTTGTTACTCTTGTTCAAAAGTCAAAAGCTAAACCGATTGGATCAAGAAATCATGTGCAGCAAAACATGATTAAGTATTGGATGCTGGTCATTCAGCTGGACAAGGCCAAAAGCCAACCGCCAAGACCCAACGCCCAACAGCAAATCGCCAATTTTCGTACCTTTCCCCATGGTTCGACTCGCCATATTTTTAGTACTCGCTGGCAGTCAGGTCTTGGCTCAGCAGGACGAGATCCGCAAAAGTATTTACTTCAATGGAGGCAGCTATTATATTGATGAATATCAGGCTGCTGACCTGGCTCATTGGCTGGACTCGATTCCGAACTTGTTGGACAAATACGAAATTCAATTGATCAGCCACACAGACCCCATCGGAGGAAAGCGCTATAACGAGTGGCTCTCACAGATGCGCAGCGTAACGGTATTTGATTTGCTCATTAAGAAAGACATACCGGAAAAAATGATCCATATCAAGGATTGGGGTCTGGAGAACCCGGTGTATCAAAATGACTCCTTCACGGGCAGAATTATGAACCGGAGGGTGGATGTGATTCTGCGACCTGTTGTGTTTTAGTTGGCTGTTGGGTCTTAGGTATTAGCTTTTGGCCTTTGGCTCGACAAAGTTCTGAGCGTCCCATCATCCACTGCGAAAAGCCAACACCCAACACCTTTCTCGGTATCCGATTCCGGACACCTTTTTTCATTGCCGGACGTATTTAGTGCAACTATTATCAAATTCAACCGTCTAAATGCTTGAAATGTGGATGGCATTATTATTGGAATTAGGAGCCGGGTCCCGGAAAGCATAACCCCCAAACTATCATGATCAAACTTCAAAACGTTGACAAGTACATCGACACACGCTTTCAGCGGACCTTTATCCTGAAAAGTATTGACCTGGAGGTACAGCAGGGCGAATTTCTAACCATTATGGGTCCCAGCGGCGCGGGCAAATCGTCTCTTATGAACATCATCGGGATGCTGGATGAGCCCTCGGCAGGTGAATACTATTTCTTTGACGAGCCGGTTCACAAAATGAAGGAACGCCAGAAAAGCGAAATGCACAAAAACTATATTGGTTTCATCTTCCAGGCCTATCATCTTATTGATGAATTAACCGTGTATGAAAATATTGAAACGCCTCTGCTCTACAAAGGCGTGAACGGCAGTCAGCGCAAAAGTATGGTGGCCGAACTATTGGATCGTTTTAACATGGTAGCAAAAAAAGATTTGTTTCCTGAGCAACTCAGTGGAGGACAGCAGCAGTTGGTAGGCATTGCACGTGCCATTGTGGGCCAGCCCAAGCTTTTGCTGGCAGACGAGCCCACCGGAAATCTCCACTCGGATCAAGGCAAACATATCATGGATATTTTTCAAAAGTTAAACGAAGAAGGGATCACGATCATTCAGGTCACGCACTCCCAGGAAAATGCAATGCGGAGTAAGCGCGTGGTGACAGTGGTGGATGGAACAATTGAATCAGATGAGTTAGTAAAAGCCAATATGAAAACAGTATGAAACGAAGTTTATTTTTCCTGATTGCAGTTAGTGTTTCATCGTTGAATTTATGGGGACAAACAAAAGTTCTCACCTTTCAAGATGCCGTGAAAATTGCGACGCAGAACAGCGTTTTGCTAAACCAGCAGAAAAACAATTTGGAGCTCAGCCAGATACAAAAGCTTTCAAGCATTGCTTCGATCGGCCCCACTATTTCAGTGGGAGCATCCGCAAGTCAGTTTAATGGGAACTCATTCAACCAGCAGGCAGGGAAAGTAATTATTGGTATCCGGGACAACATACAAGGTAACGTGAATGCTAACCTGAATTTATTTAGTGGGTTCTTCAGAATCAATAGCATCAAGCAATATTCAAATTTACTGGATGCCCAATCCTACTTTGTTAACCGTACTGCCCAGGATGTGATCAACACGGTGTCTGCGCAATATCTGAATGTAATGCTGGATGTGGAGTTATTTACGATTGCCAAACAGAATTTTGAAGCGCTGGACAAGCAATTGGGACAGGTGAAGGAGCAGGTTGCTTTAGGTGCGCGTTCGCCAGTGGATGAATACAATCAGGATGCACTGACAAAAGCCGCTGAGTTGAGAATGGTACAGGCGGAAGTTAATCTGAACAATGATAAGACGACGCTAACCCAAACACTCCTAATCGATCCTTTTGAATTGTATGAAGTAGAAAAACCGATTTGGGATCTTACCGCGCTGGGATTCGATGGTGTGAACATGGAGGAGTTAGCAGAAAAAGCAAAGCAATTCCGTGGCGACTATCTCCGGGCAGTCAAAAATGAAACGGGGTTGAAATTCAGTTCGCGCGCTGCTAAAAGTTCAATGATGCCCTCCTTGAATGCGTTTGGGAACTATGGATCATCCTACAACTTGGCACACAACCAACCCGATTCTATCGTGGTCAACGGGGTGATGGTAAGAAACCAGGCTCCTTTCAACGAACAGTTTCGCACGAATAATGTATATAAGCAATATGGATTGCAATTGAACATTCCAATTTTCAATGGCTTCCAAAACAGGACCATCTACACGCAACAAAGAGTTCTTTACGAAAACGCCCAGTGGACCAAAAGGAACCTGGAGTACCAAATAAAAAACGACGTGATCAGGGCTGTGAGAAATTACGAGGCTGCCAAAAAAGCCTATTCAGTTAGTCTGGATCAGTTGAAGGCTGGAGAAGTTGCTTTCCAGCTGGAAACGGAACGCTACAATCTCGGCGTGACCAACTTTGTAGATTTTACGAACGCGAACCGCGTACTTGTTCAAGCTCAGACAGACAAAGCCCAAAGCGAATACAGGCTCGTGTTCCAACGGATTTCCATTGAATATGCTGTTGGGACGTTGAAGGCAGAAGATCTTGAGTAGGTGTTGGGTCTTGGCTTTTAGCTTTTAACTTTTAGCTTTTAACTTTTAGCCTTTTAGCTTTTAGCTTTTAGCTTTTAACTTTTAACTTTTAACTTTTAACTTTTAACTTTTAACTTTTAGCAATGTTCCCCAGTAGTTAACTGAATCCCTATAGTCACGGGACCCCCAAAAGCCAGCAGCTAACACCCAACACCACCCCTCAACTTTTTTCCAAATAATCCTTATCTTTGGCCCCCCTCACAACGAATGGGCCGTTTTGATTGGTTTCAGGACGGATTGTAACAACTAATTTGTAGCAGACGCGCCCGGGCTGGTACATGTATAAAAAGGGCAATTTTAGTATGGCTAAAGGACAAAAAGGCGGTGACTCAAAGGATTCAAAGAGCACCAAATCGGAATCAACCCCTAAAAAACCGCTCGCGGTAAAGGGTGCCGACCAAGATGTGGATGTAAAGACCGCAGAAGTCGAACTTGAACAAGACGAGCTGGCGGCCTTCAAGGCTGCTAAAAGGGCCGAAGAAGAAGAAGGTATAAGCCGTGTGGTACGTGACGTGACGGCCCGCAAAAGTGCCTCCGCAACTACGGTGTCCCTCGAAGGTTTTGACTGGGAAGCGTTTGAGCGCAAGGGCTTTGGTGAAGGTTATAACACCTCCGACCGCGATAATATGATGAAGCTCTACTCTGGCACCGTGGCCACCGTGAGCAATAGTGAAGTAGTGAAAGGTTCTGTGGTGGGCATCAACAACCGCGATGTAATCCTGAATATCGGGTTCAAGTCTGATGGACTGGTGCCGTTGGCGGAATTCAAGGACATGCCCAATCTGAAAATTGGCGATGAAGTGGACCTCTTTATTGAAGAGCGTGAAAATGCGATGGGACAGTTAGTGCTGTCACGCAGAAAAGCGAAGTTGGTGAAGGGCTGGGAATATGTACAGACAGCGTTGGACAAAGACCAGGTAATCGAGGGTTTTGTAAAACGTAGAACCAAAGGCGGTTTAATCGTCGATGTATTTGGCATCGAGGCGTTCCTGCCAGGTTCTCAAATCGACGTGAAGCCGATCCGGGACTTTGATATTTACGTGAATAAGAACATTGAGGTGAAAGTGGTGAAAATCAACTACACCAATGATAACGTAGTGGTGTCGCACAAGGTACTGATCGAGAAAGATCTTGAGCAACAGAAAGCTGCCATCCTCACCAACCTCGACAAGGGTCAGGTATTGGAAGGTGTGATCAAAAACATGACCAACTTCGGTGTGTTCATCGACCTGGGTGGTGTTGATGGCTTGCTACACATCACGGATATTTCATGGGGTCGCATTGCCCATCCGGAAGAGGTATTGAAACTCGACCAGACCGTGAAAGTAGTGGTACTTGATTTCGACCACGATAAGAAACGCATATCACTTGGCATGAAGCAACTTACGCCTCATCCATGGGAGTCTTTGGCTACCGAAATCCAGATTGGCTCGAAAGTAAAAGGTAAGATTGTAAACGTAGCCGACTACGGTGCTTTTCTCGAATTGCAGCCAGGTGTGGAAGGGCTTATTCACGTCAGTGAAATGAGCTGGTCACAGCATTTGAGAAATCCTCAGGACTTCATCAAAGTGGGCGACATGATTGAAGCGGTCGTTCTGACCATTGATCGCAATGAGCGCAAGATGTCATTAGGCATCAAGCAACTAAGCGAAGACCCATGGACCAGACAAGATGTACTTACACGATATGCAGTGGGTACCGTTCACAAAGGCATTGTTCGTAACCTCACCAACTTTGGATTATTCCTCGAGTTGGAGGAAGGTATCGACGGACTGGTACACGTGTCAGATTTGAGCTGGACGAAGAAGGTGAAACATCCATCGGAATTTATCAAAGTAGGAGAGACCCTCGAAGTAAAAGTATTGGAGCTTGATGGTACCAACCGCCGCTTGGCCCTCAGCCATAAGCACATGGAGGAAAATCCCTGGGATACATTCGAGAGTATTTTTTCGGTGGGATCTGTCCACAAGGGAACCATCGTTAATAAAAACGAAAAGGGAATGGTGGTGGAACTGCAATACGGTATCGAAGGCTTTTGTGCGACGAAGAACCTTGCGAAGCAAGACGGATCGAAGACTGAAATCGGAGAGAACCTTGACTTCAAAGTGTTGGAGTTTTCGAAGGAAGACCGGCGTATTTCCCTCAGTCACCGGGCCATGTGGTCGGCTGAAGAAGAGAAGCCAGCAGCTGCGCAACCGGTTAAGAAGAAGCCCGAACCGAAAGGCAAGACGATCGCCAACATCAACCAGCAGAGCGAAAAATCTACACTGGGAGATCTGGAAGCGTTGAGTGCCCTGAAGGAGAAGATGTCCGCCTCCAAAGCAGCGTCTGCACCCGATGAAGAAAAGGCAGAATAAAGTTGAGTAATTCTTGAACGTAAAAAGGTGGTCAGCGAATGGCCACCTTTTATTTATCTTGCGGTGCCCTCCGGACAACCAACAACGATTAACGAACAAGGTCTCGTGGCCGAGCGGCTAGGCTGAGCTCTGCAAAAGCTCCTACAGCGGTTCGAATCCGCTCGAGACCTCAAAGAACC
>JANXYC010000145.1 GCA_025350305.1 Cyclobacteriaceae bacterium
TTCTGCATTTTTGATTTTTTGGGTGGAGGACAGGTATAACCCCAGCATGAAGGCTTCATTAAACTCTTTTCTACCAATGATCCTTCAAAATATTCAGTCCGGCAACCAAAATCAAAATGGCCGTAGTTCTCTTAATGTAAACAGTATTAAACCTCCGTGCGCCCAGTCGCGAACCTATTTGCCCGCCGATCAGGACAGCGAGCAATAAAGGCAAAATGAATTTCCAGTCCAGACTTCCGGAACGCGAAAGTTGACCGGCGAGTCCGCTAAGCGAGTTTACCAAAATAAAAACACTCGCCAGCGCAGATATTTTTCGCACCTGATCCCACCGGATAAAGTGAAGAATAGGAGAAAGAAAAATTCCCCCTCCAATTCCAACCAGCCCTGAAAGAAAGCCAATGCCTCCTCCCAATCCAAGATTAAGCGCCTTGTTCTCAGAAACACTGTGCTCCTTGTCCGGTTGATAATCTCTTTGAATCCAAAGAATAATAGAAGCTACCACCAGGGTAACCCCCAGTATCTTGAAGAAGGTGTTTTCTGTTATCGGCCAGTAGCCCCCCAGGAAAGCAAACGGAATACTGCTTATCAGAAACGGCCAGCTCTTTTTAAAGTCTAGTAATTTCTCCTTATAGAATATAAATGTTCCACTCGTGACGACAACAATATTGCACAAGAGTGCCGCAGGACGCATCACATTCATGCTTATCGCCATTACACCCATCAAAGCGAGATAACTTGAACCTCCGCCAAAGCCAACCGAAGAATAGATCAATGCAATAATGAAGAAGGAAATGAGCAGGACGTAAAACTCCATCGGATAAGGTTCAGGATCAAAACTGTAACGCTAGGGCAAAAACTTTTAGGTGAAACTTTTCATTTCGCTCTTTTTACTTCAACTGAAGCGAGCGACTTGACCTGTCTTCTCCCGGTCTTGAAATCTTTTGGTGAGATCATGAGAATTGCATCCTCCATGGCCGACGCCGGCTTCCCGTCCTTTTCAATAACAATATACACCGCATCGCCCACGGCAGTGTTGAATATTTCATTCCAGGAATAGACCACCGTATAGCCGTCAGTGGCTTTACAGACGAAATAATATTCGCTCAGCACTTTAGGATTTTCCGAATTAATTTCCACGGACGATAATATCGCTTTTAACAAAACACCTTTTAATCCCCTCGCTTCGCTTTTCTTTTCACCCAAATGATTGGTAATCGTAACATCCCCAATCGGCACAGTCACCCAGTTTTTTAGATTGTCGATTTGTATGGTGACCGGCAGCTTCACATCTCCAGAAATAGTAAATGATGAAGTTGTTTTGCTCTCTTTTTGACCAAAAGCTAAAAAAGTTGAAGTAAAAAGAAGCAGGCCCAAACAAAAATTTCTCATAGCGCAGTTCATTATCCTCCAATAGTTGACATGGATTCCAAAACAGCATGCTCCTTCCTGTTGCGCTCCGCCTCAAATCCATCCTTGGGTCTATTGGCAAAAGATTTTAGTAAGTGGTCTTTAATTTCACCATCGTCCAACCCCGACCGCATCAATTCCTTTATGTTCAAAACTCCATCATCATACAGGCATGTTTTCAGAACACCCTGCGCCGTGACCCGGATCCGGTTGCAACTACCACAGAATGTGCGACTGAACGCAGCGATGATCCCGATATCGCCAACATGGCCTGGAATGTGATAATGATAGGCGGTGGAATTCTCAGGGTCCGTAATTTTTTCAAGTTTTGGATAAGCCAAACGGATATGATCAAGTATTTTTTTATACGTCCAGGCGAGTACGGGGTAATGACTTCCCTCACCATTGAAGGGCATCTCTTCGATAAACCTGACGGAAACATTCTTGTCCTTTGTCAATTCAACCAATGGGAGTATGTCTTCAATATTTTTTCCATCCATTACCACGGTATTGATCTTCACCGGTATTTTACTATCCAACAAAGCATCCAGTGTCTCCCGGGTTTTGCCAAACTCATCCCTTCGTGTGATCATCTTAAACCGGTCGCGGTCCAACGTATCCATGCTGAGGTTAACAGAAGCAATTCCAAGACGCTTCAATTCCGGAACATGTCGGGCCGTCAGTATGCCATTGGTAGTGAGATGCAGGTCATGGATCTCTTCAATCTCCACGATTCTGCGGATTAATTGCATCAGATCCGTTCGCACAAATGGTTCGCCTCCGGTCAGACGTATTTTTGAAATGCCCATTTGTCCTGTCAAGGTCACGAGCCGTTCAATTTCCTCGAACGTTAGCAGCTCCTTTTTCGGAAGGTAACGAATACCTTCCGCAGGCATGCAGTAAAAGCACCTTAGATTACAGCGGTCGGTAACGGCCAATCGTAAATAATTGATGGGCCTGCCGTGGTTATCAAAAAGTTGTGTCGCTGCCATTCCTTGCGAAGATCAACAAAAATAATCGAATTGCCACCGGTTTAAACCCGTGGCAATTTTGTTAATGCAAGAGGCTATCTTTAACACTTCGAAGAACACAAAATGACATTTCCGGTACACGCGATCAAATCCAATTTTCCGATTTTCACGCATCGGCCGGAGCTGGTGTATCTCGATAACGCCGCTACTTCACAAAAGCCGCTCTCGGTCATACAAACCATAACCGATTTCTATACAAAAGAAAACGCTAACGTACATCGCGGACTTTATGAACTGTCTTCCAGGGCCACAAAGCGCTACGAAGAGGTCCGTAAAAAAGTTATTAGCCTGATAGGCGCTTCGAATCAAAATACCGTTGCCTTCACAAAGGGCACTACGGAGTCAATCAATATCGTGGCTTACAGTTTCCTGAAAAAAAAACTCAAGGCTGGGGATAAGGTGGTGATCTCCGCCATGGAACACCACGCCAACCTAATCCCCTGGCAGCAAGTGTGCAAAGAAAGCGGCGCCCTTCTCGAAATCATTCCAGTGAACGAGGTGGGTGAATTGCGATTAGAACTACTGGACTCGTTACTTGACAAACGGGTAAAGCTGCTAGCTATAACCCACATTTCGAATGTGCTGGGAACGATTAACCCCATTGAAGAGATAGTATTTAAAGCCCACAAGCTAAAAATTCCTGTATTAATCGATGGCGCACAAAGCGTTGGGCATTATCCTATCGATGTAAAGAAGTTGGATATTGATTTCCTTGCTTTCTCGGCGCATAAAATGTTTGGTCCTTTGGGAACAGGTGTTTTGTATTGCAAAGAAGCATTGGCTCCGCACGTGGATCCACATACGTATGGCGGGGGAAGCATTAAAAATGTAGAATTCGAAGAAACGGAATTTTTAGATTATCCACATAAGCTTGAGGCGGGCACTCCTAATATTCCGGGCGTGCTGGGACTCGGAGCCGCCGTGGATTATATTCAGCAGTTGGATATACACGAAGCGATTCATCATACAAAAAACCTAACGATCAGCTTTAAAGACAAATTAAAATCCTTAGGAGGTATAACGCTTGTCGGCCAAGCACAAAATTTTGGAAGCATCGTTTCATTTCAGGTGAAGAATATCCACCCGCATGACGTGTCGGGTTTCCTGGCCCATGCGAACATCGCTGTGAGAGCCGGTCATCATTGCGCTCAGCCCTTGCTGGAATCAATGGGTGTTCCTGCTACGGTGCGGATTTCCTTTTCGATTTACAATACCATGGATGACGTCGACAAAACAATCGATGCTATCCTCGGGGTGAAAAAATTCTGGTCATGAGCAGCGATCTGAAAAAACTATATTCGGACATTATTAAAAGACACCAGGAGGCGCCGTTTCATTTTGAAAAAAAAACAGACATGCAAAATACAATCAAAGCCTATAATCCCATTTGTGGCGATCGCTTTGAGGTGTACGTTGATTTTGACCGGAAAACGATTAACCAACTCCATTTTCATGGATTCGGATGTGCGATCTCAAAAGCATCCACTTCGGTCCTGGTGAAGGCCTTGGAAGGAAGGACACTGGCGGAAGCCATAGGACTCTGTGAAAATTTTCTTGGCTTCATTAATAAAGACTTGAAAAGCAATGAAGTACTATTGCAAGAGGATTTCAAGGCTTTTTCAGGCGTGCATGATTTTCCGGAGCGCTCTGATTGCGCTACACTCGCCTGGCAGGAAATGAAAAAGTTTCTCGAATCCAGGAAATAGCCTAAAGACTGACATGAAAATCACGCTCGTCGCATTCGGTATCGCAAAGGACATCCTCCGATCAAAGCAGATGGAATTTGAATTGGCCGCTGGTGACTCAATTTTGTTACTCAAACAAAAACTTTTTCGACAGTATCCTGATTTTTCAAAATTGAAATCCCTTTCTTTTGCCGTGGGGGAGAACTACCAGGAAGACTCTTTTGCCCTTCATGAAAATGACGAGGTTGTGATTATACCGCCTGTGAGTGGAGGGTAGTGGGTCTTTAATCGGTGATCGGTGATCGGTGATCGGAAAAAAAATATTAGTTTTTGAATTTTGTTATTAATAATTTAAAAAGTAGAAAATCAATTCACATGAAAAAAATAGTGCTCTTGGTCGTTTTGCTGACCGTATGTTTTGGAACCGATGCACAAAAAAAGTTTGAGCTTGCTGATTTAGCCAAACTGACTAATCTCTCTGATCCACAAATCTCCCCTGATGGAAAAAGCGTTGTAGTGGTGGTTTCACGACCTGACTATAAGCTCAATCGGTACAATGCCGAACTGGTATCCATCGATATTGCTACCGGCAGACAACGGGCTCTCACCTACGAGCGGGCTTCCGTATCACAGCCCCGCTGGTCACCGGATGGCTATCAGCTTGCTTTCCTGGCAAGACTTGGACAAGGGAAAGATGCGGTAACTCAGGTATTTATCATGTCCATGGATGGAGGCGACGCAAGACAAATTACCAAGGCGCCAAAAGGAGTTCAGCATTACTCCTGGAAACCAGATGGCACAGCGTTGGCATTTGTTACTGCTGATGAAGCTCCTAACAAAACAGAAGTAGAAAAAGGAAATGATATTTTCGAAGTGGGCAACAATGATATGTTTTTGTCGGCAGCCCCTACCCCTTCGCATATTTGGCTGCTCTCTGCCCAAGGTGGTGAAGCGAAACGCCTGACTTCAGGTGCCTGGAGTTTACCCGTGACAATTCCCCCGGGCGCTCCCTCTTCTCCCCTTTCCTGGTCTCCGGATGGCAAGACCATTGCTTTTGTAAAAGCACAAAGCCCTTACTCAGGAGATGGTCAGAACCGGAGCATTCAATTACTTAACGTTGACAACAAAACGATCACACCACTTTCAGCCAGGACAAAATATGAAGGCTACCCCACTTATTCCCCGGACGGATTGCACATAAACTATTGGTACAAGCGGGAAGGCATCCCTGGAAGTATCAATGACATCTGGTTGACAACTGTAACGGGTGGTGAAGGCAAAAATCTGACCGCTTCTCTTGACCGTGACATCTATCGTGCGATCTGGATGCCGGATAGCAAGAACCTTTTGATCGGTGGACACGATGACAACCGCACCTCGTTGTGGATACAGCCAGTGGATGGCGCTGCCCGCAAAATTAACCTTGGCACGATCAGCCCCGCCTGGTCTTTCTGGATTGATGCTAACGTTGGTAAAGATGGAAGCATTGCCTTCATTGGTTCCGATCCATCACAACCATCCGAGTTGTTTTACCTTTCTTCTTCTACAGCAGAACCCAAGCGACTTACCGAGTTCAATTCCGAAGTAAAGGCAATGACCCTTGGCAAAACGGAAACCATACGCTGGCAGACGGATGGCTATAAACACAATGGTATCGTCACCTACCCGACCAACTATGCTGCGGGGAAAAAATATCCCTTGGTATTAATTGTACACGGTGGACCAAACGCCGCCTCCATCGAGCAATTCTCTTCGTTATCGCAGCTTTTCGCCAACCGTGGATATTTTGTATTCGAACCCAACTATCGTGGTAGTGATAACATGGGCACGGCTTATAAAACCGCTATCATAAAAGATGCCGGCGCCGGCCCGGGACGAGATGTAATGACGGGACTGACGCAACTGAAAAATTCCGGCATGATTGACATAAACCGCATCGGCGTTACTGGTTGGTCGTATGGAGGATATATGACTGTCTGGCTTGCGGGACATTACCCAGGGTGGAAAGCGGCAATGGCTGGTGCTGCTGTTACCGACTGGGTGGATCAATATGATTTAGGAGATGGGAACGTGAATGTTGCAAATACCATCGGCGGATCACCCTGGACCGGCAACAATATGCAACGGTACATTGAACAGTCGCCGATCACGTCTGCCCATAAAATAACGGCTCCAACGCTCATACTTGCCAACACCGCTGATCCACGCGTTCCTGTTTCGCAATCGTACAAACTTTACCATGCCTTGAAAGACAATGGCGTCACGACAAGATTCTTGGCCTGGCCAATACCGGCTCATAACGCAAGCGATCCCGTCCGGCAAATGGAATTGAGACGATTGTGGATCGGGTGGATGGACGAGTATCTGCAGGATAGTAAGGGGAAAACTGTTGTTAAGTAGGGGGAGGGTAATTGGTAATCGGTAATCAGGTAATCGGTAATCGGATCTTAACTATTTTTCCAAATAACCGAACGGTCAATACTCGCAATGGTGGTTCTTCCCGACAATGCCATTGCCATTTCAAATTCCTTCCTGAGAATGGTCAACACTTTGGTTACTCCTTCCGCTCCGCCGCTCGCCAGACCGAAACAGATTGGTTTACCTACCAACACAGCATTGGCACCTAGCGCAAGAGCCTTTAGCACATCCGTGCCTCGTCGGATCCCACCGTCCATCAACACGGGAATTTTCCCATTTACTTTATCAGCAATATAGGGAAGCACTTCAATGGTGGCAGGTACGGTATCTAAATTCCGGCCACTGTGATTGGAAACAATAATCCCGGAGGCCCCTGCCTGAATGGCCAGCTCCGCATCATCCGGATTCATTATTCCTTTGAGCAAGATAGGCACCTTGGTAAATGACTTAAACCACTCAATATCTTTCCATGTCACCGGTTTCCTGGCTTGAATAGGCAGTCCATTGTTAAAATGGTTCACATCATACAAGTAAGGCACTTTCATCTCAGCGGGCAATTTGAAATTCACCCTTTGCTGCCTGTTCCTCACCCCCGCGACCGGCGTATCTACCGTAACACAAATTGCTTTACAACCATGTGCTTCCACTTTCTGAATCACATCTTTGGTAAAATTCCTGTCATCTGCTACATACAATTGGAACCACAGCGGTTGGGTTGCAGTTTTTGATATTTCTTCGATGGGTGTGGTGGTATAAGAACTGACGCAGTAAACAGCTGAAGCAGCACTCGCTCCCTTCGCGGTGGCAAGCTCTCCATCCGGGTGCATAATTTTGTGATAGGCCGTCGGTGCAATGAGAATTGGATACGGCAACTCATGTCCAAAAAGGGAAATTTTTGTATCAACGTTGCTCACATCGTTGAGTACACGGGTGCGAATTTTTATAGTATCGAGGGCCTGCCGGTTCCACCTCATTGTAAATTCATCAGCAGCACCGCTGGCAACATATTCAAACGCCATTTTGGTCATCTTTCCCTCTGCCATCTTTTCAAAGTCAAACAGATTTATAATTTCTGATAAATCGCCAGGTTCGGTATCAACCTTCCCATCATCTACGATCGTTTCCGCCTGACCCATAAATGGCAAAAAAGAGGCGCCCGCCAAAGCGCTCATTGATTTGAGAATATTCCTTCTTGAAAATTCCATGGGTTTCTTTCTTGTTTAATGTAAGCTAAAAAATATAGACTAATTTTCGTTACAATCTATGGGAAAAAAGTAATCGGTAATCGGTCAGACTGACTGATTACCGAATACCGATTACTGATTACCCTTTTCTCAGCGCACACTGGTAAGTTTGAAGTTTTACAAATAACTATTCTTCACCCTGATCACAGAACCCAAAATACTCAACGCAATTTCTTTAGCACCCAACGCATTGATATCTACCCCCACCGGCGATTCGATCCGGTTGATTTCCACATCTGAAAACCCGGCCTGTTTCAATCGGTTAATTCTTTTTTCGTGTGTTTTCCGACTTCCCAGCGCTCCGATGTACGCAACCTTCGAGCGCAATAAGATTTGCAGCGCATTGTCATCAATTTTAGGGTCGTGCGACAAAATCACCGCGTAGGTATAAGCATCCAGCTCAAAATCGTTCAGCACTTCCGATGGATACTTTTCCAACATCCGGTCGGGCGGTTCTGCATAGTGGGTGTTTCGTGCAAACGTTCCGCGCGGATCAATCACGATTGTTTCAAAATCATGAAGTCGTGCTAATTGAACCAGGTCCGCCGTGATATGTGCAGCGCCGACAATAATCAATTGGCTCCGTCGCGGGAGGACGTGAATAAAATATTCTTGCTCTCCGAATGTTACCAATTCATGAATACGCTTTGAATGTGCGTCCTTCGCTTTTGCCAGCACCTCACCGGGAAGTTCATACCCCCGCACCTTGCCCGACGGATCAATTAATGTGCTTTTGTTTTCACCATCCAATAATGGTGTTATCAGGGTACAGCCCTTATTTTCAGCGAGTGATTGGCGAAGGGTATCCCACAACTCCATTTGAACAGAATCATACGCTGGATAAGCCTGTAAATAAACCTGAATTTTTCCGCCGCACGTTAATCCCACCGACCAGGCCTCATCATCACTCACTCCATACGACAAGCGTTTCGCGCCTTGGGTCTCAATAATAAGTTTCGCCTCTTTCAACACGGCGCCTTCGACACACCCACCACTCACGGAGCCTGCCATTTTCATATCAGATGAAATGATCATGGCCGATCCGACGGGACGTGGTGATGATCCCCAGGTTGCGATAACCCGCGCTATGGCGAACTGCTTCTTTTCTTTTGTCCAGTTGACCAGTTGCGGGAGCAGTTCCTTCATTGTATTTCAGTTTTCTTTGAATTGCCACGGCCTTAAGGCCATGGCAATTTTGCAATAATGTTAATCGTAGTTTTCAATGAAAATAAATTCTATTTTTGATGACTCTGCTTGTCACAAAGTAAGGATTAAAAATCTTCATTCCATTCAGAAAAGCATGGCCAGGGTAAAATTTACATCGGCTTTGAAGCGATTTTTTCCATCCATTACGGAAATGGAAATACACGGAGGTACCTGGCTACGTAAATTATTTTTACCGGCCGGGCAAGCCCGCTTCGCTGAAAAAAATATGGGCCCTGCAGCATGCGGGTGATGACCGGCCCGGTGGATTGTGGGTGGGCACCGAACCCGGCGGGTTGTTTTATAGTGACGATTACGGAAAAAAATTTCACCTGATGGAGAGCCTCTGGAACCACGACAGTCGTTTGGATGCTAACTGCCTGGCGTTTAGTTGACCGGATTTCAATCCGCCTCACCCCGGACACTTCACGGTCGGGACTAGGCCTCACCCCGGCCCTCTCCGGAGGAGAGGGGGAAATACAGGTTTCTCCCCTGGGGGACTTAGAAGGGGGACACTCTTAGGAACAGGAATACTCTTCAGAGGGGGACACTTGAAATCGGAACACCCTTGCTGTGGGACATCTGGTCCCCCGCTGGCGGGGGATTTAGGGGGTGGACAAACCCACACCATCAAAGGTGGAGGGCAAGAGTCCTCCACCTTCCCCCTCCTCGGAGGGGGACACTCTTAGGAACTGGAACATTCCTACCAATACGTAGGACACTCCAGCCCCCGGTGAATGCGTGTAATCTTCACTCTGTAATTAATCATCAGTTCGTGCGATCCATTCGAAAACTGATTCAGCTGTGAGGTGGTGAAATCGTAGGCATATCCTACATGAAAGTTCTGGTTAATTTGAAGTTCAAAAAGCCCGACAACAGCATCACCCATCCGGTACGAAACACCCAATCCGACGACATCATATAGCACAAATGTCGTGTTCAAATCAATGCTGACCGGTGCCTGCTCCTGAATGCGGACCAAGGTGGATGGGATCAGCTTGATATTATTCGAAAGCCTCGCGCTAAAACCTGCGAAGATGTAGTAATATCTTCTTTGCTTCGCCAGGCTATTGACATCGTTCAAAGCAACAATTTTATTATCCAGAAGATATGGCACAGAGATACCACCGTAGAAGTTGCTCTCCCGATAAAATAATCCCACCCCTACATTAGGAATGAATTTTCTATCCACACCGGCGAGGTTCGGATCAGTCACCGATTTCAATGTCAGTTTATTGTAATCAGAAGTAATGGTATTAAACCCGCCTTGCAGGCCAAACGACAGCACACTTTTTCTTCGGGTGGAAATCGGAAGTTTGTAAGAATAAATTCCATAAAGCCCTGTATCATCATGAATGCCGATTACATCTTTCGATATCAGTACGCCCACACCAACCCGGCTCTTTTTAAAGCCGGAGTGAATGGTTGTCGTCAACGTTTTGGGAGCACCCTCGAGGTTCACCCATTGATTCCGGTATATGCCTGTGGCGCTCAATTGCACCTGGCTTCCTGCGTAGGCCGGATTTACCAGCAACGGGTCAAACATGTATAGCGACTGAATAGGTCGTTGTTGTGCAGTAGCCGTCAGTGCGCCACCGATCAGCAAACACCCCAAAAGTTTCATTGTCCTGTTGCTCATCGTAGCAATTCAAGGAATCCAGCCAACAGTTTTGAACCATCACGTTTGTCGATGATGTAATAATAGGTACCATCCGGTAACTGGTTTCCCAGCGCGTACAAGCCTTGTTCACCGATACCCTTGAACGATTTATCGCCATTATCGTAACTGTCCGCCTCATACACCTTGACGCCGCTACGATTAAAGATCTTGACGTTATTGTTCGGGAACATCGTAATGCAGTCGATGATAAAGAAGTCATTGCGGCTGTCTCCATTCAGGGATATACCATTGTAGGCGCTGATCTCCGTTTTTATTTCGACTGTTCCATTGTTTGTGCATCCTTCCGTTGTTGTAGCGTCGGCCTCATAGAATCCTGGAAACAGGTCATACACTTCTGAGCCCGTGCCAACAATTTGGGTTGAACCGACGGGTCTCCATACCACATCGTCCAGGACGACGTCATTGTTGGTAAGTTCCAATATAAGAGTGCCGATGGGATCGCGTCCGCTGTCCGTGCAGTAGGCTGGAGTCGAAGTAAGTTTGAATAAAGGCGTAATCCTCTTATCAAGAACGTTCGCCGTGGAGGGTGGTGAAACACAACCCGTCACAGGATCAGTAGCCGTCACCGTATAGGCTCCAATGTCACGATTCAAATAATTAAAATCCTGGAAGTCCGGGCTACTCTTTACACTCGCGCCGTCATACCATTTGAAGATGTAGAGCAAAGAGCCAGCTACATCGGCTGTCACCCAACCATTCGGCGTGACGCAATTGGTGCGGTCGAAAACCGTTTTTGCTGTAGGGGCAAATGGTTTAACCGTGGCGTCGGTGATGACGCCACCCTTACTATCAAAGCAGCCTGTGATATTGTTTGTTACATTGACGATGTAATTGCCTGCTGTAAAGCCGATCAATTTGTTGATGGTTTTCAGCGGCGCGCCGGAAGCAGGCACTGTACTTCCCGCATACCACTGGAACGAATAGCCGAAGACTTTTCCATTGTCTGCTGTTGCTGAAAGCTGTCCGTTGGCGATCGTCGGATCACAATTGGTCAATGGATTATCCTGAACGACAGCCACCACCGGCTTGGTTCTTTCGTCTTTGATTTCGGCGGAAGCCGCGTCAAAGCAGCCGGTGTTGTTGTCGGTCACCTTGCCGGTATAAAATCCGTTCGGCAAATTATTCTGTATGAAACTTGTTGTGAAGCCAGGTACACTGGCCACGTTGGCTACGTTGGGTGGCAATGCCGGGTTTGCATTTGCTGAGAAATAGAGATCGGCCGTGAAATTGTAAGGGAAAGGATAAGCAGGATCTATGTTGACCGCCCTTATCAAGATAGCGCCATTCGGCCCCACGCAGAAGGTCAATGGATCGCCGGTGACCGAGGCAACCGGTTTAAAGAACGGCGAATCATCCGGAACAATGAAAAAGGCAGCGCCCGTACAACCTGTTGTTACATTAAGGGCGTTGAGTGAATAATTTCCGACCTTAAGATTTGAAATAGTGCTGGTACTTGCGATCGTAGGCCCTGTCAGGTCCAAGGAGGGGTGCCAGGTGAACTGATAGTTAAGATTGGTATCATTCTGCCCGTCTGCCAATCCGGCAAGAACCCCTGTACCCGTAGCAATACAACTGATCTGTTTTACTGGCTGAGAAATTTCTACGACAGGAAAAATAATATTATCCTTTTTGATCACTACTTCCTTGGGGCCTGATTTGCAATCGGTGGTCGGGTCATGCACTACTACAAAATAACTTCCAGGCAGTAAGGTATTAATGCTTGGTGTGGTGGTGAATGGCCCCCCAATGGTAAGTTGATTAGCAGGGGCGAAACTTCCCTGGTACCATTCATACTGGAATCCAAGCAGTGCGGGTCCCGTAATTACATTATTCGGCGGCACATTCGGAGGGAACAACAATGAATTGGTATTACTTCCTATCGTGATCTTTGTTACCGTTGCGCTGGCAGTTGGCTTACAATTAATCGGATCAACCGTCAAGACATTAATGATATTCGGTGTACTTCGGGTCTGATCCAGTAAAAGATTAAACGTTGAGGAAGTAAGACATCCTGTATTGGAGGTGTTTGTAATCGTCAATGCATAGTTTCCATCCAGTGAATTGCCCACCAGGCTTTTATTTGTTGTATTCGTTACGGTGGTAGCACCAGGCAGCACCCCGCCATTCAACGTCCAGGCGAATGAGTATGTATCGGTATTCACGCCGTTCTGCTCTGAAGCGTTTGCGGTGATCGTTCCATTGGGCTGAAGACTGTTGCAACTTGAGTTGGCTGTTGAACTAAACTGAATCTTAGGATTCACATGGTTATCCTTGATGTCAACCCGGAATGGTGGAGTTGTACATCCGGAACCTGGAAGGATAGCTGGATTCTTGGTTGCCGTTACAAAATAGGTGCCTGCCCCCATGGTGAGATAATTATTTTTATCCAGCAAGGAGGTAACGATAGTTGCATTGGCGCCATCCACCAGCGCTGTACTGGTTGGCGTATTTCTATACCATGTAAATGAGAAGACCCCCGGTGCTCCCGTTGAAAGTGAATTCACTGTAATACTTCCATCAGCGTAACAAATCGCCTGGTCCGTTTTCGAAACCGTCAGGATATCAATCGGCTGCGGATTGCTCAGCAGAGAAATTGTTCCGGTGGTTGGGCAAGCATTCGTTTGGTTAGTCACTGTGATCAAATAAGCGCCAGGGCCCACTACGTCGCCGACCTGGTAGTTATATGGACTTGTTGTTACCCTATCGGTGATCGTGGTGCCCGCAGGGTTGCTGGTCCAATCAAAATTATAATTCGTAGCAGCCGGGAATCCTGTGGTTGTTGCCGTTACCGAAATCTTTCCATCAAAATTATTATCACAAGAAGTGCTCGATTGTGTGGTGAAAGCAATCACCGGGAACTTCCGTTGATCGTCTACAATTACCTTAACCGGCGCACTCAAACAACCTGAACCGGGTGATGTGGCAACCTGATCTTTTTTGACGGTGATGAAATAATCTCCATTGGATAATCCATTCACCGCTTGCGTTGTTCCAACCGTCGCATTGGCGTTATCCTTCCACGAAAAACTAAAGTCTGTAATCGTGGCTACAACTCCTCCCACTTTAATACCAGTGTTCGATACGTTTACAGTTCCATCCGGAACTGTGCAATGAGTCAATGGTGTGCTGTTCGCTGTTACAACCTCTATTGGCACCGTGTTCTGCTGCAAAGTCGTACTCGCTGTCGTTATACACTGGGTAGTCACGTTTCTCACGTTGATCGAATATGATCCCGGGCCCACTATATCCGTTCCACCTGTAACATGTGGACTCGCTGCTCCAAGCGCATCGCCCACCACTACCACTCCACCAGGGTTAGTCTGCCACAAAAAATCATAGCTTGCTCCCACTCCAGGACCACTGGTTGTGCTTGCCGTGATCGTGATCTTGCCATCAAAATTATTGTCGCAAGCAGTGCTCGATACGGTTGTAATAGACATCGTAGGAAGTACCCGCTTATTCAATACCTCAAATGATACCGGCGCTGTCAAACAGCCAGACCCCGTTACTCCCGGTGTGCCCGGTGAGGCTACTGTATTCCGCTTCGCCCTCACATTGTATATTCCGATGTTTAGCCCGCCTTGTGTCAAGGCTGCATTGTTGGTCACAAACGGACTGCCAAACAACGGATCATCATCCCAGGTGTAGGTAAACAGCGCTGTCTGTCCTGCCACTCCGCTGATCGTTGCATCTGTAACAGTTCCCGAGCCATTCACCGCCATCGGTAAACACACATCCACGTGTGTCGGTGTTACACTCACGATCGCCTGTGGTACCGTATTCTTCTGCAACACGATCGACCCC
>JANXYC010000221.1 GCA_025350305.1 Cyclobacteriaceae bacterium
GAACACCGCCTCACGATTGGGTCATTCTTCCACCTTTGTAAGGCAGAAGGAAGGAGCGATCACCGATGACCATCGATTTGTAAATGAAATAGCAAAGATTCCGATGATTGACATCGTCCATTATGATCCGGTCGTAGGCTATTTTGGCAGCTATCACCACACGCAAAAAGACAATTTGTCGCTGATCAGTAAGGAAACTTTAGGTGTTGTAGGCACCGTGGTGATGAACGTAATTTATTACGAAGAATAGTTAGCCCTCCTCTACAAGTTTTTTCAGATAAATTCCATAGCCACTTTTCTCCAGAGGTTGGGCAAGTTTCAGAAGCTGTTCTTTCGTGATGAATTTTAACCGGTAGGCTATTTCCTCGATGCATCCGATTTTCAATCCCTGACGCTGTTCGATCACCTGAATGAAGTTTCCCGCCTGCATGAGTGAATCAAAGGTACCTGTATCCAGCCAGGCGGTGCCACGGCTCATGGTACCCACATGAAGGTTGCCTCGTTTCAAATAGACATTATTTATATCCGTAATTTCAAGTTCCCCGCGCGGACTAGGTTTGAGTGACTTCGCAATGGCCACTACATCATTGTCATAAAAGTAAAGTCCAGGAACAGCATAATTTGATCTGGGCTTTATTGGTTTCTCTTCAATCGAAATAACTTTTCGGTTTTGGTCAAACTCGACCACGCCATACCGTTCAGGATCCTGTACGTGGTAGGCAAATACGACGCCCCCGGAAGGATTTGTATTCTCTTGTAGTAGCTCAATCAAGCCCGATCCATAGAATACATTATCGCCCAGTACCAATGCCACGGGGTCTTTATCAATAAACTTTTCACCGATGATAAAAGCCTGGGCGAGTCCCTCAGGGCGCGGCTGTTCAGCATACGAAAACGCACATCCCAATTGTTTGCCGTCACCTAATAACCGTTTGAAGAGCGGAAGGTCGGAAGGTGTTGAAATAATCAGAATCTCACGAATACCTGCCATCATGAGTACCGACAACGGATAGTACACCATTGGCTTGTCATACAGCGGCATGAGTTGCTTACTTAACACGAGGGTAAGCGGGTGCAGGCGTGTGCCCGATCCTCCGGCAAGGATAATTCCTTTCATTTAATAACAGTTTTGACGTACCAGGTTACTTCGAATGTTCTGGAGCTGTTCATCTTATCGATTATGGTACATGCTCTGATAGTATTCGCGATAAGCGCCTGAGGTTACATGATCAAGCCATTCGCGGTTGTTAAGATACCAATCAACCGTTTTCTCCAACCCCTTTGGAAAATCGATAGACGGGCTCCAACCCAATTCACGTTGTAACCTGGACGAGTCGATTGCATACCGAAGGTCGTGGCCAAGCCTGTCCTTTACGTAGGTGATTAATTTTTCGGAAGTTCCTTTTTCACGTTTCAGCTTCGAATCCATGATTTGGCACAGCAGCTTGACGAGGTCAATATTTCTCCATTCGTTATTACCACCGATGTTATAAACTTCACCAGATTTTCCTTTATGAAAGATCACGTCAATGGCACTTGCATGATCTTCCACATAAAGCCAATCACGCACATTTTCACCTTTGCCGTAAACAGGCAGCGGTTTATTATGAATGACATTATGAATCATCAGCGGTATCAACTTTTCAGGAAAATGATTCGGTCCGTAATTGTTGGAGCAGCGGCTGATGATCACCGGTAATCCATAACTGTTATGAAAGGCTTTTACAAAGTGGTCGCTCCCCGCTTTGGAGGCGGAGTAGGGTGAACGCGGATCGACCGGTGTTTCTTCGGTGAAGTGACCTCCATGCTCCAGCGAGCCATATACTTCATCCGTAGAAATGTGATAGAAAAGTTTGTTTGAAAAATTGTCTTTCCAGTTTATACGGGCCGCTTGTAACAAGTTCAATGTTCCGACAATGTTAGTAATGGCAAACTCCGCAGGGTTTTCCAGCGACCGGTCCACATGTGATTCAGCGGCAAGATGAATGACACCATCAAATTTTTCTGTCGTGAAGAGTTCCGACAGAAATCCCAAGTCAACAATATCACCTTTGATGAAGCTATAGTTGGGATAGTCCTCGATCTCCCGGAGGTTTTCAAGATTGCCGGCATAGGTCAGCTTGTCGAGATTGACAATGGAATAATCCGGATATCGTTTTACAAACCGACGGATTACATGAGATCCGATAAAGCCTGCGCCGCCAGTGATTAAAATTTTTTTAATCATCGCGTGTAGGCGTCAAAATTTTTATGATCGCGTTGATACAATTCCTCTTGCGAGAGTGTTTTGAAATACTCGTACGTGATTTTTAAACCTTCGGACCTGGAAATTTTTGGTTCCCAGCCCAACAATTTTTTTGCTTTGGTAATATCCGGCTGTCGCTGTTTGGGGTCGTCTTTAGGAAAATCCTTGAAGATGATTTTTTGTTTTGTGCCGGTCAGCTTGATGATCTCTTTGGCAAAATCAAGAATCGTAATTTCATCCGGGTTGCCAATATTAACAGGCAAACAATAATCTGACATGAGCAAACGATAAATTCCATCGACCAGATCGCTGACGTAACAAAATGAACGGGTTTGAGCCCCATCTCCAAACACGGTCAAATCTTCTCCCCGGAGGGCCTGTCCAATAAATGCCGGGAGCACACGGCCATCATTTAGTCGCATCCGTGGCCCATACGTGTTGAAAATCCGTATGATTCGGGTGTCCAAGCCATGGTAGGTGTGGTATGCCATCGTGATCGCTTCCTGGAAGCGCTTGGCTTCGTCGTAGACGCCACGAGGTCCTACCGGGTTGACATTGCCATAGTACTCTTCCGTTTGTGGATGAACGGCAGGATCCCCATAAACTTCGGAGGTGGACGCAACAAGAATCCGTGATTTTTTTGTTCGGGCAAGCCCCAGCAAATTATGCGTGCCTAATGAACTGACTTTTAAGGTCTGAATTGGAATTTTTAAATAATCAATGGGACTGGCAGGGGAAGCAAAATGTAATATGTATTGAAGTTCGCCTGGCACATGCACAAACTTTGACACATCGTGGTGATAGAACTCAAAATCCTCACGATGAAAAAGATGCTGGAGATTTTTCATCTCGCCGGTGATCAGATTGTCCATGGCAATCACGTGAAACCCTTCGTTGATGAAGCGATCGCACAGATGGGACCCAAGGAACCCAGCTCCTCCGGTGATTAATATTCTTGGCTTAGGCATGGATGGCTTGTCTTCCGATACTGATGTATGTAAATCCCTGATCTTTCATATCCCGAAGTTCGTACAGGTTGCGACCATCAAAGATAACTTTGCTTTTCATCAATGAGGAGAGTTTCTCAAAATCGGGAGCACGGAATTCCGGCCATTCGGTTGCGATGAAAATAGCATCGGCCCCTTCGGCAGCTTCGTAAAGTGATTCATGATAGGAGATTCTGGAACCTAAAACTTTCATCACTTTTTTCATAGCCTCCGGATCGTGTGCCCTTATGATTGCGCCTTCTGCCAGCAATTGTTGAATATTATACAGTGACGGGGCTTCGCGGATGTCATCCGTTTGTGGTTTGAATGACAGGCCCCAGAAAGCAATTACTTTTCCTTTCAGGCTTCCAAAATGTTTTTTGATTTGCGGAATGAGTTTGGTCTTTTGGTCAGCATTAACTTTCATTACCGACTTCAATATCCTAAAATCGTAATGATTGTCTTCCGCCGCTTTTGCAAGGGCTTGGACATCTTTTGGAAAACAACTTCCTCCGTAACCAATGCCAGGAAACAAAAATCGCTTTCCGATACGATTGTCAGTCCCCACCCCTCTTCGCACTGCATCGACATCAGCGCCCACTTTCTCGCAGAGATTGGCAATCTCATTCATAAACGTAATCTTGACGGCCAGGAAAGCGTTAGCGGCATACTTGGTTAACTCAGCCGAACGTTCATCCATAAAAATGATGGGGTTGCCTTGTCTCACAAAAGGGGCATAAAGGGAATTCATAATTTTTTGTGCCCGCTCTGATGATGTCCCGATGACCACACGGTCGGGTTTCATGAAATCATCTACGGCCACACCTTCACGAAGAAATTCGGGGTTAGAAACCACATCGAAATCAACTTTTGCTTTCAGTTTTATTTTCTCTGTTACCCGGTCTGCAGTTCCAACGGGCACGGTGCTCTTGTCGACAATGACCGCATAATTTTCCAACAGCTCGCCTAATTGCTCGGCAACACCCAGCACGTATTTCAAATCAGCCGATCCGTCTTCATCTGAAGGAGTAGGAAGCGCTAAAAAAATAATCTGCGAATCTTTTATTCCTTCTTTCAGGTTGGTTGTGAACGACAACCGGCCCTGCTTAATGTTCCTGTCAAACAGGATATCAAGCCCCGGCTCGTATATGGTCATCTTACCCGCTGACAGGCTGGCGACCTTTTCAGGATCGATATCAACACATGTTACCGTGTTGCCGGTTTCGGCAAAACACGTTCCTGTAACCAAACCCACATAGCCAGTACCAACCACTGATATTTTCATTCTAAGACTTTTAAGGAGTGCCAAAAGTAGCGTTTCGGACTAAGAATGCGGCATTCTTGACGAAATAAAGCAACAAACTAACACTCGTTTGGTTGATCATTAAAGTTCGCGTACTTTTGAAATCCTAAAATTTGAAAAGTATGCAAATGATGACTGAGAATCCAACTGCGATTGCATTTGAACAATCCGAAGGACAGGCCATGGTGGCACAAATGGTAAGGGATTTTGGTGACAAGTTCATCCGGCCCAACATGATGAAGTGGGATGAGTCACAGGAATTTCCAATTGAGATTTTCCATCAGATGGGCAAGCTGGGACTTATGGGCGTGTTGGTGCCAACGGAATACGGAGGTGCGGGACTGGGCTATTTGGAATATGTGACGGCAATTGTTGAGATATCACGTATTGACGGCTCCATTGGCCTCTCGATGGCAGCGCACAATTCTCTTTGTACCAATCATATTCTACAATTCGGGACCGAACAACAAAAACAAAAATATTTACCGAAGCTTGCCACCGGTGAGTGGATTGGGGCATGGGGGTTGACCGAACCCAATACTGGTTCAGATGCGGGAAATATGAGAACGGTGGCAATTAAGGATGGGGATTATTACGTATTGAATGGCTCCAAGAATTTTATCACACACGGAAGGAGTGGCAATGTAGCCGTGGTGATTGTCCGTACTGGACAAGTTGGTGACTCTCATGGAATGTCAGCTTTTATTATAGAAAAGGGAACGAATGGCTTTACCTCCGGCAAAAAAGAAAACAAATTAGGTATGCGGGCTTCGGAAACCGCTGAATTGATTTTCTCCGATTGTAAAATCCATAAGAGCCAGATGATGGGCGAAGAGGGAGATGGTTTTGTACAGTCGTTGAAGGTACTCGATGGAGGTCGCATTTCGATAGCAGCTCTCAGCCTGGGAATAGCGCAGGGGGCATTTGAGGCGGCACTCCACTATTCGAAGGAACGTCACCAGTTCAATAAGCCGATTTCAGCATTTCAGGGAATCTCGTTTAAGCTTGCCGACATGGCCACCAAAATTGAAGCTGCGCGTCTGCTTACATTTCGGGCGGCAGAATTGAAAAACATGGGCAAAAGCGTCAACAAGGAATCGGCGATGGCGAAGCTCTTTGCGTCAGAGGTGGCAGTCGAAGTGGCGAACGAGGGTGTCCAGATATTTGGCGGTTATGGGTATACAAAGGATTACCCGGCAGAAAAGTACTACCGTGATGCCAAGCTGTGCACGATTGGCGAGGGGACCTCGGAAATTCAAAAATTGGTTATTTCAAGGGCGATTTTAAGGTAGTGTCTCAGTTCTATTTATAATAATGCTAAATAATCGTGAACTTGGCATGGATTTTTCATGTCTTACATATGCTACTAATGTGTATGATTGACGTATATAGCAGTATATTGTTAGTACTTTTGCGGCCCTTTATACTAGTGTGAATGGATAAGCAGAATGAGAATAGTGAGGCTAAAATTGAATTTGATCATTCTAATGAAGTAACACTGTATTCAGACATAGCTGAAATTAATGTTGCGAACGATAGTGTTACTCTTTCATTTGCCCTGAGAGACAGAAATGGGAAAAAGGCCAAAGTTTCACATACGGTTTACTTGTCAATACCTCACTTTATAGCATTAGCGGATGTTTGCTTTAATCTAAAGAATAACATGGTTTCTGATTTACAGCAAAAGGCAGAACAGCTAAGAAATAAAAAGAAATGAGCGCACAATCAACCATATCAAAAGATCAGAGGGATATGGGATTCCTATTTTACCTTGCGTATCAGAATAGGCCATATTCTGAAAGGGCCGTTACTAAAAGCGTTCCTATGCTAATTCTAGGCAGTGACGCTGCAATGAGGAAACAGGCTTTCAGTATGTCAGCTAAATCCCTTCAAAAATTCCTCGAAGAAGAGGAAGAGGGTTCTATTTTTTAAAAATGCCAGTTGCACGGGGTGAAATAGTAGAAGTTGCATTCCCACTCCCTGGCGGCGCCAAACAAAAGCATCCAACTTTAGTAGTTTCTAATAACTCGGTATACCAAAACGAGGGGTCCTTTGTTGGGGTAATGCTGTCCGGCAAACCATCGCTGGATAATTTTTCATTTGAGCTATTGGACAACATGGTAACGAAGACCCCAAAGAAGAAAACACAGGTCAGGTGTCATCTTTTGGCCATCATTGATGAGAGCGAAATAACGTCTCGGCATGGGTCGCTAAAGCTGCCGTTTTTAGACCAGGTTGCTGACAAGATTTGCAAGGACATTATACATTGAAATAGGCGGGGAAAACTGGGAAACTTACGTTCAGACGATCCTACGCAATTTGGGTGGCAAGGGGAAAGCCGCTGACGTATTTGAATACGCCAAGGGGGCTAATCCTAGAATGGACGGTGAACTAATTGCTAACGCCGTCAGGGGCAAACTCTCTAAGCTTAGCATCAGTCAGGTCATTGGGGTGAACAAGACAGACGTAAAGAGCGAAGGGTACGAATATTTCATCAAGAACTAAATGAAAACAAATAGAAAAAGGCCTTTCGGCCTTTTCAATGGTAGTGAGGTTCCGCCCGGGCCAAGATGTAGCCATGCATGGTTGCATGGTAATCCGGATTCGGGCCTTCTGGAGTAAAACGCCAACCTAGGTTGGTCAGTTTATGGGCGCGCGTCAACGCCCCTTTTTAATTCCCTTCAAATTTAATGTAAAAACAGGCCTTTTGTTACAGGAAAGGGTAATTAAATATTTAAAATGACTTTTATCCTTGACTGGTAATGCCCCAAGTATCAACTGATGGTTACGGAGTTTACAGGGAGGCCGTAGAGGAGGCTTTCAATGGCTTCATAGACTTCGCTCAGATCGTTAAGATTTACGGAACCGACCCTATCCACCTTACTCAAAGTATGGCACTTCTGACTGCATCGGAACGGAGAAAACCATTGTTAGCGGTGACCCTGATCGCAAGCATATTGCTACAAGCTATGTCGAACGTCAAAACCTGACCATGCGGATGCACATGAGGAGATTCACAAGGGCTACAAATGGGTTCTCAAAAAAGATGGAAAACCATTGGCTTGCGATCGCTTTGCACTTCGTGTATTACAACTTTGCAAAGGTTCATAAAACTTTGCGGGTTACCCCTGCAATGGAAGCGGGACTGGCAAAGAAGCCGATGACCCCTTTTTTCTTGGAACTTTCTTTGTTTAAAACTGTTCTAAATAGATTGAGGAATTACGGCAACGGTTGTCCGTCCATTAGTCTGGAAATCCCTTATCCGGGACCCGGAAATGGAGTATTTACCCGTGGCTTAATTTTTCGATGTGCTAAGTTTATAATAATTTTAGCTTTGAGCAGGATTTCAAAATCTACGGGTAAGCCACTACTACTTAATAACCCAAAAATGTCTATTACTAGAACGCCGTTAAAAAACGTTACGACGGTCACTGAGTTCATTAAGATAAATTTCTCTAGAAAGGAAGCCTCTATGAGGATTCATGTGGCCAGTTTTATTGACCACGACCATCATGTAGCGTATGTACCTTCCTTGAAATTATCTGGGTATGGAGCCACAAAAGAAGAGGCTATGGAGATGCTTTTTCAGGATGTGATTAACGACATGTTTGATAATCTGTTGGTCCTTGGAGAATCGGGAGTATCTAAGGAGCTCGCTAAATATGGATGGCACAAGAGTCTAATACCAAATAAGAAATACTACAACGATCTACCTTATGTAGATCCAAATGGGATTTTAGAGAATTTTAACTTACCTGAAGATACGAGCATTGAAGTTAAAATGATGGAAGTGGCCTAATGAAGCATGAGTAATGCTCGCCCTATACCAACTAAGTGTTGGAGAAAATTTCTCAAATCAAAAGGATGCGATGAAGCGAAGGGCTCAAGACATGAAAAATGGAAATGCCCTGGATGCACACGATCCATAATATTCCGTCACCAGCCAAAGGACATCCCTTTTGGTCATATCAAGAACAACCTGGAGGACATGGGCGTAGACGCGCAAGGCTTCTGGGCATGGGTTCAGGCCAACTGCTAATTTCGGGAACGCAAAGCTCTTTTTTAAGCCCTTTCAAACTGAGACACTACCAATTTTAAAGTGATTTTGCAAAATAGCTGCTCTTTACCCTATATTTGCGCCCCTAACGATTCATTAGCATGCTGATCATTAATATCAAAGAAAACGAGTCTATTGACAAAGCCCTTAAACGCTTCAAAAAGAAGTTTGAAAAGACAGGAGTACTAAGGGAGCTTCGCGCTCGTACCTCTTTCGAAAAACCTTCTGTAAGACGCAGAGGTCAAGTTTTGAAGGCGGTGTATCGCCAAAAGCAATACGTACAGGAGAATTACTAAACATTTAATAGACATTTTGTCAACATATCCCTCCGGATTCTTTCTCCGGGGGGATTTTTTTTTTACATTTCTCACATCGCCGGGGGTCGCTGCAAGCATGATCGATTCTTTTCTGAATTATCTTCGTTTTGAAAAAAGGTTTAGCCCTCACACAATCATTTCCTACAAAAATGACCTCTCTCAGTTTGAAAGGTTCCTGAAAGTATCCTTTGAGGATACTCCGCAAACCGCCACTTACAGCATGGTGCGCTCGTGGATCGTTCAATTGGCGGAGAAACAAATGGACCCAATATCGATCAATCGGAAAATTGCGAGCCTGCGCAGCTTCTTCAAATTTTTAATGCGCCGGGAGTTTATCAGCAAAGATCCGATGATTAAAATCAAAGTGCTGAAAACGAAGAAGAAGCTGCCACATTTTGTAAAAGAGCCTGAAATGGTTACGGTGCTGGACCAACAGCAATTTGAAGACACACATGAAGGCTGGCGAGAGCGAATGGTCCTTGAACTTCTCTATGGCACGGGCATTCGCCTCTCTGAATTGGTTAATCTGAAAGAAAATCAGATCAACCTGCAGGAGCGGACCATCAAAGTCCTTGGCAAACGAAACAAAGAACGGGTCATCCCTTTTTCTGATTCGCTCGTTTCAATTATTAATGGCTATCGCAAAGCAAGAAATAAACAGGTGGCCGCACGCGATCACGGTTGTTTCGTCGTTAGCGATACGGGGGGCAAGTGTTACGCGATGTTGATCTACAGGATTGTAAAAAAACACCTAGGGAAATTCACTTCGGTTGAAAAAAGAAGCCCACACGTATTGCGGCACAGTTATGCTACGCACTTATTGAACAAGGGTGCAGAGATAAATGCTGTAAAAGACCTGCTGGGTCACAGCAGTCTGGCCGCCACACAAGTCTATACGCACAACTCAACAGAAAGACTTAAGAAAGTGTTTGACCAGGCTCATCCAAAAGCATGACAGAAAACATTGACGTGAGGCATTACGATGAATTAATTTTGAGGAACAGAAAAAATACTGGGTACTATTATATTTTCACTTAAATTTTTAGCACTATGAAGTTACAAGTTCATTCGATCCATTTCGATGCCGATCGCAAGTTGATCGACTTTATCCAACAACGCGTTGACAAATTGCAGATTTTTTACGATCGCCTTGTAAAAGGCGAAGTGTTTCTCAGGATCAACAACGAGGGAATTGAAAATAAGACGGTAGAAATTAAGCTAAGTGTGCCGGGCAAGAAATTATTTGCCAAGGAGCAGGCACGCACCTTTGAAGCTGCAGTTGATCTTGCAACCGAAGCTCTTCGAAATCAACTGAAGAAATTTAAGACACGATTGAACGCCGGACGAGTATAAAAAAAGGGCCCCGATTAATCGGGGCCCTTTTTCCCTTAACTCAATTTGAATGCTTTTTTGACTTTGTCAACGTGGTCAAGTTTTTCCCACGGGAACAATTCCACCGTTACCTTCTTTTCGGATTTTTTTCCTTTATTAAACACCTTCTCGACTATTTGAGGCTCACGCCCCATGTGGCCATAGGCGGCAGTTTCATAATAAATCGGAGTTCGTAATTGAAATCGCTCCTCAATGAAGTAAGGGCGCATGTCAAAGATTTTTGAAATATGTTTAGCGATCTCTCCATCCGTCATTTTCACATTTGACGTACCGTACGTGTTGACATACAAACCAACTGGCTGGGCCACGCCAATCGCGTATGCAACCTGGACCAGCACCTCGCTGCACACACCGGCGGCGACGAGATTTTTGGCAATGTGACGTGTTGCGTAGGCAGCAGAACGGTCCACTTTTGATGGATCCTTTCCTGAAAAGGCGCCTCCGCCATGCGCACCTTTTCCACCATAGGTATCAACAATAATTTTTCTTCCGGTGAGACCGGTATCGCCATGGGGCCCTCCAATCACAAATTTTCCCGTTGGGTTCACATGATACTTAATATCATCGCCAAAGAGATTTTGAATTCGTTTCGGCAGTTTTTTCTTGATACGTGGTATTAATACATTGATTACATCTTCCCGGATTTTTTTAAGCATGGCAGCATCTTTGTCGAAATCATCATGCTGGGTGGAGATAACGATGGTATCAATGCGAGTAGGTTTGTTATCATCGCTATACTCAATTGTTACCTGCGACTTCGCGTCTGGCCTCAAGTAACCCATTGCTTTTCCTTCCCGGCGAAGCGTTGCCAATTCACGCAGCAGCAAGTGGGCTAAATCCAGGGGCAGTGGCATGAAGTTGTCTGTTTCATTGGTGGCATAGCCGAACATCATACCCTGATCGCCAGCACCCTGATCTTCTTTTTTCTTGCGTTCTACGCCCTGGTTAATATCGGCGGATTGTTCATGGATGGCGGAGAAAATGCCACAGCTATTGGCTTCAAACATGTATTCGCTCTTGGTGTACCCGATCTTGCGGATTACCTCGCGCGCAATGTCCTGAACATCGAGATAGGCTTCCGATTTTACCTCACCTGCCAGGACCACCTGCCCTGTGGTGACCAACGTTTCGCACGCCACTTTCGAATTTGGATCGTATGCCAGAAAATAATCGATTAATGCATCGGAGATTTGGTCCGCAACTTTGTCGGGATGTCCTTCCGATACAGATTCGGATGTGAATAAATATGCCATTATAAATAACTTGTTAAGTTTAAAGGCCGCAAAGATAATGAGGTTTAAGTATTTCCCACACCCTTCATAAGGCTGCCAGAAAAAGGAACACAGCAGGCTCTTTTTCAAATGTTACAGGCTGTTTTTTCCATTGACCCACGGATTGACTGATAATTTTTTCATTTGTAGAAGTCAGATTAATCGCTACACAAAGGATCGTCTCAGGGCGAAGGGATTTTAGCAGGTGGACCATCAAAGCATTCGTGCGATAAGGGGTTTCGATAAAAATCTGGGTTTGGTTTTTTTCCTTTGACTCACGTTCAAATTCTTTAATGGAAGCAGACGCGCCTTTTGAATCGATTGGCAAGTATCCGTGAAACGCGAATCGTTGACCATTCAATCCTGAGGCCATTAACGCTAGAAGGATTGAAGATGGACCGACGAGCGGAATTACCCTTATCTTTTTTTGATGCGCATAGAAAACAGCTGCGGCACCCGGATCGGCTACGCCCGGGCAGCCCGACTCACTGAGCACGCCAATATTCTTACCTTCATCAATAGGAGCAAGCAAGGTGGGCAGCTCCTGAGGGTTTGTGTCTTTGTCAAGTACATCAAATTGTAAGGATTCAATGGAATCATGGACTTTCAGACTGCTTACATAGCGTCTGGCGGTGCGCACGTTTTCACAAAGGAAATACCGGATAGTTTTAACAGACTCTTTCACCGAAGGGGGTATGACAGCCTGTTGCGTTTCGTCAGCCAGTATGGTAGGCAGCAGAAAAAGTTTGCCTTTCATTTTCAGTTCCATCAGCCTCTAAGGTAATGCTTGTCGACGCTGTTTGAAAAGGCTACGTTTGTAAATGCTTTCATTCAAGCACGAAGTTTTCTTAGAGGTAGCTAAATTGAAGAGCTTCACCAAAGCAAGCCAGTCACTTTATATTTCGCAACCCGCGATAAGCAAGCACATTAAACAACTTGAGGTAGATTACGCAACCAGTCTTTTTGAACGAAAAGGAAACTCCATCGCCCTGACGCAGGCGGGTATCATATTGATGGAAGCGTTGATCAAAGCCAAGACTGTTGAGAAGCAATTGGAGTTTGATATTAGCACCCATCGCGATCAGTACGCTGCCAAAGGAGAATTGAAACTAGGCGCCAGTACGACCGTGGCACTGTATATAATTCCTGCTGTGCTATCGGGATTTCATCAAAAGCACCCTCACGTAAAAATCAGTCTTCTAAATCGCAACTCGGAAAGCACATTAAAAGCCCTTCTTGACCATGAAATTGACCTTGGGATTATGGAGGGTAAGAATAAACTTTCTGTTGCCAGGAGCCAGATCTTTCTAACGGATGAGGTGGTCCCGGTTTGTTCAGCTTCCAGCCGGCTTGCCAAAAAGCCCAAGCTTCGTATCGAAGAAATTGTCAAACACCCCATTGCCTTGCGGGAACGTGGCTCCGGCACATTGGCCGCATTAAAATACGCCCTATCCACTCACGGGGTGAAGCTCTCTGATCTGAACGTGAGTGTGCGGTTGAGCGGCACTGAAGCACTGAAGAATTTTGTTGTGGCGGATGATTGCATTGGATTTCTTCCTATGCGGTCGGTGGCAAAGGAACTCATCAGTGGAAGCCTGGTGCGACTTTATGTAGAGGATCTTTTGATCACACGCCAGTTTTATTTTATCCAACGTCATGGGGATGAGGGAGACGGACTGAGCAGCGCATTCATAAAATTTGCAAAAACTCATTATAACTTAAAGTAATGAGCAATAAGGAAATACAATTTGACAAGGAATGACCTTGTAAACTACTTTTGATGCTTCTTCCCTAAGATGGTAGCGCTACAAGAAAAAGTTTCACATTTCACGCATCTGCAATGCTCGCAGTGCGACAAAGTTTATCCCGCAGACGAGGTGATTTCCTATGCAAGTTGTGAACGCTGCGGTAAGAATCCTTTATGCACGATGTATGATCACCTGGAGGGAATCACTCCGGCGGACATCGATTCAAAGGAGCGATCCATGTGGCGCTACTTCTCTCTGCTTCCTGTCTTCGACAGGAAAAATATTGTTTCGCTGGGCGAAGGATTCACACCCATTCTTCCCCTTGAACGCCTGGCAAAAAAACTTGATGTGGAGCATCTTTTTCTAAAAGATGAATCCCTTAATCCTACCGGGTCTTTCAAGGCGCGGGGCATGAGCATGGCAATCTCCAAAGCAAAAGAACTGGGCATCAGCCGGTGTATCGTGCCCACGGCCGGTAACGCTGGGGGTGCCATGAGTGCCTATTGCGCGAAAGCCGGTATCCAGGCACTTGTGGTGATGCCGGAACACACTCCAGAGGTTTTTAAGAAAGAATGTTTGCTATATGGCGCTGAGCTGGTGTTGGAAAGGGGACTTATTAGCGATTGCGCCAAACGAGTAGTCCAGATTAATAAAGACCTGTCATACTTTGATATTTCCACATTGAAAGAGCCGTACCGACTTGAAGGAAAGAAAACGATGGGCTATGAAATCGCGGAACAAATGGAGTGGAATCTCCCGGATGTTATTTTGTATCCTACGGGCGGCGGTACGGGTTTGATTGGCATGTGGAAAGCCTTTCGTGAGATGATCGAAATGGGGTGGATTACCACCCGGTTGCCGCGTATGATTGCTGTACAAGCGGAGAACTGTCAGCCAATTGTGGAGACCTGGCTCGGAAATCAGAAAGACTCGAAATCGTATGTAGGAAAGGCAACCTTTGCCAACGGACTGGCTGTACCCAATCCTTTCGGTGAGCAGATGATACTGAAGGTGCTAACGGAATCCAATGGAAAGCCAGTGTCGGTAAGTGAAATGGAAATTACCACGAATATGAGAGAGATTGCTCAATGCGAAGGATTGCTGGTAGCACCGGAAGGAGCAGCTTTGTGGGGGGCCCTGAAAAAATTAGTGGCAGAAAACTTTATCAGCCGGGATGAAAAAATCCTTTTGCTGAACACTGGATCGGGATATAAGTATTTGGAAAACCTCGCCTAACTAAGAACTGGGGTAGTTGAATGTCCTTGATCATAGATTTGATGATCACTTTGAAAAATATTCCAGTATTACTTTTTCAGCCAACTTTTCCTGTGGCGTAAAATCAACAGCACCCAACTCACTCAACATCGGATCGTTGCTTTTCGAAAGTGGAAAATAAGCCTGAATGCCAATGTAATCCAGCTCGTCCCAAAACGTGATTTTTTCAAATTCCACGTAAAAATTTGCCGCGTAGGTGAGCGGGCCATGATACACATATCTTATTTTTTTGATAAGACTTCTCCATTCCTTTTCTTTTGGAATTGTTTTTTGAAGTTCTGTGCCGATACACAAAATATCGAGATGATTTTTTTCCGCCAGTTCGGCATAGTGTAGAATAAACTTCTCGTAATTAGAAAACCACACGGACCAGTCCTCATTATTCTTCATTTGAATGTCACCCGGCCATCCTTTGCCTACCCAGAGGTGTGGCTTCAACAAGGTCTTTATTTTGAGTGTACGTGCAACCCTGGCCGTCTCGGAAATTCCTTCGTCTGATTCTCCCCACTACATTTTTTCACCGGAGGTGTGGGTGATTATTTCCGGTGAACTGGCCTCTCGCTGCCAGCCGAACGGAGTCTGCGAAATCCAATTAACATGAAGATCTTCGGGTTTTCTGAATTCGTTCGCAGTTATTTTTCTGTGGCCGGCCACCCAGCATATGCCTCTTTGTTTTGGTGTCTCAAGGGCCCCCCCCGGTGTCCGAAATCTGAAACGAGAATTTCCAAAGAGCAAAAATGGCCAACAGGCTCGCGATGGGCAAAAGGAGTTTCACGCGTTGACTTCTTGTAATTTTATGCCGAAAAGTGAGATCAGATTATTCTTTAATCTGTTCTTAACCTCATTCAAATCCTGAACGACACCCAACTCCTTTTCCATGGAAGTAACGGCTTTACCTGCAAGACCACACGGTACGATGTAATCAAAATAGAGCAAGTCCGTATTCACGTTAAAAGCCAGGCCGTGTAAGGTCACCCAGCGGCTGGTTTTTACTCCGAGCGCACAAATTTTTCTAGCCTTGCCTTGGTTGGTTGGTTCAAGCCATACACCTGTGAGACCCTGTATCCTTCCGGCATCAATTGAATACTCGCGCAATGTATGAATCACTGCTTCCTCCAGCGTGCGCATATAGCGATGGATGTCTGTAAAGAAGTTCTCCAGATCCATCACGGGATATACTACAATTTGACCCGGCCCGTGATAGGTGATATCTCCCCCGCGATTGATCAGGTAATACGTCGCATGAATGGATGGCAAGTCTTCCTTTTTGATCAGGAGGTTTTTCTCATCGCCGCTCTTACCCAGTGTAAAAACGTGCGGATGTTCACAAAAAATTAAGTAGTTCAGTGTCGGCAGTTGTTCAGTTTCGGGCCGGTTCCTATTTCCATTTTTTACGGCAAGGATTTCATTAAAGCGCTGCGTTTGATAGTCCAGGGCTTGCTGAAAATTGATCAGACCCAGGTCAATAACAGTGGTTTCATGATTTGGAAAGGTGTTCACTTCAGTTTGGCTAGCTCTTCTTTCAGAAAAGTGATCGCATCTTCCGGATCAGGGTCTACCTGGTTTTCTTTTGCCAGGTAGTACGAAATCCAATCACTGAGGTGGATAAGGTAGTAATATTGTTCCAATAACGATGCGCCTTCTGCCACAATATCGATGATGGGGTTCGATCGTTTTTCAAAAATTTCCCTGCATATCTCTAGTCTTTTTTCCACCCGCTCATGGTCGTGGTCGGAGTACAAATAAATTACTTGTACTTGCTGCAGTATGTTTTCCGGGAAACGCCAACCGACAATTTCGTTGTGGTTCATTTCAGGGAAAGTATTGACATGGGCGATTTGCTTGGCGTTTTCATTTAACTGCTGCTGGAAGCGGGTGGCCATTGCATGTAAACGGCCATCGCAATAAATGAAGGGAAGTTTACTTTTCAGTTTTTTTGCAATCAATTCAGCTTCCGCCTGGATGGCTTTTTCGCCCCGATCCAGGTATTCAATTGAGTTTTCGGTTTCTTTTATGAAAGCCGCGCCAATCAGGTTAGTGTGGTACAGGGCATATAACAGGGATACGATCATGAATCCCAACATTGCACGGGCGGTTGAATAACCATCAGGAATTCTGATGTAAAAAAAGTTGTACTCTTTGGCGAGCTCCAGCATCTTGCCACCGGAAGTAATGCAAATAATATGGGCCCGCTTGAGCATGGCCTTCTGAATGGCGGCCAGTGTTTCTTCGGTATTGCCAGTGTAGGAACAGGCGATGAAAAGCGTGTGAGGACTTACGAATTGAGGTATGTTATATCCTTTGCAAACGGAAATAGGAATGGGAATTCTTCCAAACACAAGCGATTCAACCAGGTTGGCGCCAATGCCGCTGCCGCCCATGCCGGTAATCAACACGTTTCGGATATCCGTTCCTTGCCGCACCAGGTCTACCGCTTGTCCGATGCGCAGCGCTTCACCCAACTGCCGTGTAAAACCTTCAATGAGTTTTTTCATTTATCCACCCGTAAACTTCTTATCAAAGGTAGAGCATGACTGATAAAATCAAAATGGGAAACGAAGGGGAAGATCTGGCCGCTGATTTTTTGAGGCGAAAAGGCTTTGCCGTGCTGGAGCGTAACTATCGGTACAAACACTCCGAAATTGATCTGATTGTAAGCCGGGACAATTGGCTTGTGTTCATCGAAGTAAAAACACGTACCTCGATTGCATTTGGCTATCCAGAGGAATTTGTTGACTATAAGAAAAAGAAAAAAATCATGGAGGGCGCGTTGGAATACATGTATGCTAAAGATTGGCAAGGGAACGTACGGTATGATATCGTGGCGATTAATCTGGTGAACGGACGTCTGGAGATTCATCACATCGAGGATGCGTTCTACTAAAAAGTACGAATTACAAATGACGAATTTGGTGCAAGCGGTTCACCACCTTATTCGTCATTCATAATTCTTAATTCGTCATTTCTACTGTCCCCGGTTGGTAGCCGAAAAAATCTCCTTCCCTTTTTCATCCCATTCTTTCCTTGTAAAAGGCCTGATGTCTTTGACGAAAGGTTCTTTTGGATAGGCCAGTATTTTTTTTCGCTTTCCGTTGGGATAATTCTCAATCCAATCGCCGATTTTTTCACCCCATTTATATTCACCCGTGACGGCAATCGCACCGTTTTCGTGAAACAGGTAGTAGAATCCCTCGCGCTCGTCAATTTCAATGGGAATCATCTCCTTCACTTTTTTGTGTTCGACAGCGTCATAGTAGGTCACCAGCGACTCCTTCGGCCAGCCTTTATAGTATTTCTCTTTGTCATCCAAAATGTCCCGGCGATCATATTTCATCCAGCGGCC
>JANXYC010000248.1 GCA_025350305.1 Cyclobacteriaceae bacterium
GCGATGCACGACGCCGGCGTGACTTCCGAACCAGTTTACCGCTACTATGATATTAAATACAGGGCCAATAGAAAGACTGAGAAGTTTTACCGACTGGCTGTCTCTCATGTCGTGTCCGATTATAACAATTGGAAAAAAGCATTCGATGAAGATGAGCCGCTCCGGACCGAAGCTGGTTTGGAACTGCGAGCGATCTCCACGAATGCAGACGACCCGACGATTGTTAATGTCATGTTTGCAACAGATGATATCGACAAAGCAAAGAACCTGATAAACTCTGAAGAACTAAAAAAGAAAATGAGTGAAGCGGGCGTGAGATCTGAACCTGAGTTTACGGTGTTGAAAGTGACCGAACAAAAATAATTACTGGTCTAGCCAATATTAGACAATAGCCCGTCTGAGCAGACAATGAGTTTGTCAGCTCTTTACAAATTAACCCTGTTTGGTTAACTACTTCCCTTCAAATTTAAAAGAGACCTTTATTTTTGCACGGTACGCTTCAACCTTACCGTTTTTCAGTACCATGTCAAGCTCCACGATTTCGGCAATCCGCAGATCACGAAGACTCTTTGAAGCTTTGGTGATGGCAGCCTTTGCTGCTTTCTCCCAGGAATCGCTGCTGGTACCTACCAGCTCAATTACTTTGTAAACACTTTCAGCCATTTGTTCTTTGGTTTAGGATTTAGAATGATTTTATTCAATCTATTAAATAGCAGGCTATGATGCAAGTATTCCAATTATATCGGTAATTTGTTTATTGGAGCCATTATGAATTCCCATCCACCTATTGTCACCTCCGTCCTGTCCTATGGCATGTCAGGAGAAGTTTTTCATGCACCGCTCCTTTCCGCACACCCCAATTTTCGGTTGAAGAGTGTTCTTCAACGAACCTCAGACCTTGTAAAGACACATCACCCCGGCATCCAGGTGGTGAGAAGCATCGGTGAAGTGCTCCATGATGCTGAAGTTGAATTGGTAATTATTAACACGCCCAATGAAACACATTTTGATTTCACAGCGAAAGCACTGGAAGCCGGAAAGCATGTAATCGTTGAGAAACCTTTCACCAACACAGTGGACGATGCCCGGAAACTTATTGCGCTGGCAAAAAAAACAAAGAAGACGCTTTCTGTTTTTCAAAGCCGGCGTTGGGATGGCGCGTTCATGACGTTAAAGGAAATCATATCCTCGGGTGTTTTGGGTAAAATTGTAGAGTACGAAGCACATTACGACCGCTTCCGGAATTACATCGCTCCCAACACGTGGAAAGAAGAACCAGGACCAGGTTCCGGCATTTTATATAATCTTGGATCGCACATGCTCGACCAGGTCTTAGTTTTGTTTGGAAAACCAGCATTCGTCAGCGCACGCATCGGAACTCAACGACCCGGCGGTAGAGTTGATGATTTCTATGATCTCCGCTTGGAATACCCAGGACTAAATGTAATTGTCAAATCGAGCTACCTGGTGCGCGAGCCGGGGCCACTCTATATAGTTCATGGCCTCCGAGGATCGTTTGTAAAATATGGCCTCGATCCGCAGGAAGATGCATTGAAGCTTCATCAGATTCCTGGTACGCCAGGATGGGGTACAGAACCTGAAAAATTCTGGGGCAAGTTGAATACAGAAATTGATGGGCTTCATTACGAAGGCAAGATTGAAACCCTTCCGGGAAATTATATGGGGTTCTATCAAAACATATACGAGGTCATACGCGAAGGCAAAGAACTGGCGGTACGGCCTGAGCAAGCAATGGAGGTTATTCATCTTATTGAAGCGGCCATGAAAAGTAGCAACGAACGCAAGGCAATTGCCTATTGAAGAATCTCTCAACTAGTTTTTGGATTGGAAATGAATCATGAAGTTTGTTCGCGCCCTGAGGCGGTAAAATCAATAGAAATTCAATTGCGAAAGCAGGAGAAAAACAGAAAATTATCAGATTCAATTCGGCTCATGCTGAAGTGCTTTACCTGCTTGTTCTTTTCTTTGCTGTGTACGATGGGCCATTCCAATTCAATCCTTATTCCAATGGATGCGGGGCAGAAAAATCATTTAAAAGCGTACGGCATCGCTTATTTTGTCCTGCAGAAGGGTGCGGAAGTTAACTGGCTGCTGAATTACCGGAGCGGGAGCTTTCTGGTGACCTACTCAACCACCATCGAAAATGAGTGTATCGTTCGAGGAATTTCTTTTGAAATTCTAAACACTGTAAAAACAAATTCTATACTCCAGGGGATTTCAAATCCTAACGTAAACATGAATGTGGTGAGGCTAGAAAAAGCACCTCGCATTGCTGTTTATTCACCGAAGAACGAACTGATCGCAGATGAAACCGATGCTGTAATTACCGCACTAGATTATGCTGAAATTCCTTATGCGATCATTTATGATGAGGAGATACTAAAAGAAGCTCTTCTACTATACGACTGGTTGCATCTTCATCACGAAGACTTCACTGGCCAGCATGGACGTTTCCTTCGGAGAGAATCCTCCGTGATTGAATCAAAATTACAGGAAGCATCCGCTCGTCAGCTTGGTTTTTCAAAAGTCTCAGAAATGAAATTGGTGGTTGCCAAAAGGATCAAAGCATTCTCTGCCGCAGGTGGGTATCTGTTCGCCATGTGTTCGGGTGCCGAAACATTTGACATTGCACTCGCCGCCGATGGTGTGGATATCAATGAACGTATTTATGATGGAGATATTTATGGTGAGTTAGGCCGCGGGCATTGGACGTATTATAGCGGACATGACCCTGAAGGGACACCCGGACGCGGAAGAAGAACACCCACCGATCTGAATTTACATCCGCATTCCCCGGGATACCGCCTGATCCTTAACAATGTCTTGTTTCCTTCTGCTAAAAAGAAGAAACAAAAAACGTAAGTGCGGGTCGACAGTTTTGTTAAGCGAATCCCACACATAAACTAAATGACTGGATATCTTTTATAAATACTAACAATGAGCCAGGCATTCGTACGAGAAGGTGATGATCAGTGGCTGGAGGATACCGGGCCCTCCATCACTGCGTTACGCGTCTTTCTCACGCGGGAAAATAACGGAATTCAAATAATTGAACGAAGTAGCTATAAGGATGCATTGGGGGGGCAGGTGCATGTCATGAGCAATGGGTTGTCGTATACGAAAGACAGTGAGGGAAAATGGAAAGTCTACTCCTCTCAACAATCTCCAAGTTAAGGAGCCGACTGTTGAGGTGAATATTTGATCTTTCTTCTGGTTTTGAATTTCCACTGGTTCAAAAAAAGATCAAATACAGAAAGAACAAAATCAGTAATAATGCGGTGAGTTTCAAACCTATTCGGCTGGCTCCAAATTCATATTGACAAAAAGGACACGTTTTACTTTTCGAATCTATCTCAATGGCACAGGAAGGGCATTCCTTTGTCTTGGTCCGGCTATTATTCTCCATATACATCGTGGTTTTAAGTCTGCATCTTTATAAACACACGAGAATGTCGTGAAAAAAGGTCACCATGGCGTCCCCGCGTTTCCAAAACTCTTGCTTTTTAATTGATTTTTAACTTTCCCGAACTACATTTGATCTGCCATTTTAGAAACAACGCCCATGAAAGAAAAAGGAAGATTTATAAAGCGTTCCTCGCTTTTTATGATCGTGTTGATGACGCTTATTTTTTCTTGTCATCAGAATGAATTTACAAATGCTGTTTTATCACACATTCAATCCGAAGCCATTTCAGATTCGTTTCAAAATGAGACGGTAGACATCTCTTCCGTTGCGATGCACGGTACAACCGAAACTCTTTCGGGTGGTCGATATGGGGAGGTCAGTCGCGAAATAAAAGGTATTGGTAACATTGACGATCGGTTTAAGTGTGCTGTGGTTACCCACACCAAGGATCCAGCAAGTACTTTGGAAATCCCTGTGGGTACAATCACCATCGATTTTGGCGCGGGCTGCGCGGATGCTCATGGAAAAACCCGGAAGGGGATGATTGTCGTCCATTACTCTGGCAAAAGATTTTCACCGGGCTCTACCATAACAGTAACCGTTCAGAACTTTTATAAGAATGATGCCCATGTAGAGGGTATCCTTACGCTAACTGGTCTTTTACCCTCAACCCCTGATAACGCTAAATTCCAACTTGTAACTTCCGGCAAGCTCATATTCCCGGATGGAAGGCAGGCGACCCGAGAGCAAAGTACAACGCACGAATTGTTTCCCGATCCGAAGAACCTGTGGGTCGTCACTGGATATTCTTCGGGGACCAACAAGAATGGCAAAAGCTTTACGATGAAAATCACGAGTGAGCTTGTGTACTCCAAAACATGCGAGCTCAACAGCAAGGTATTTATTCCCGTTATGGGCATTAAGACCCTTACCGTCGACCATAAAGAAATAATTATTGATTATGGGAATGGCTCCTGCGATAATACGGTGACTATTACTGTTAATGGCAGAAGCAAAGTGGAGACACTTACTGACGGGGGCAAATAACAAATGACAACGGTCCCAAAAAAAAGATTTTTTATTCTGCGCTACCGTGTAATCCAAATTTCTTCCTATCATCCCAACCGCTGATCAATTCACAATGACGCTGTTCACAATGACGCTGTTTTTGAAGTACAAAGTTTTACATCAAGCGTTCGTGGGAAAAACTTTCGGCGGTAGCAGTGTCAATAGGCGAAGGCAAGTACGGCTACGACATGGCAAGCTGTTCCAGCCAGTACAAACAGATGCCAAATGAAGTGGCTATAACGAATTCGGTCGGCCACAAAAAATAAAACTCCAGCCGAATACATGAGCCCTCCGGCCAGCAGCCAGAACAAACCCCATGCTGGCATGTTGAGCCATAATGGTTTTACAGCCACGATGGCCAGCCAGCCCATGACCAGGTAGATTCCCGTAGAAAATTTACTACTGTTGGCGCCACCGATAGATTTCACGGTCACCCCAATAATGGCTAATCCCCATACGATTCCAAATAACGACCAGCCCCACGCTCCACGTAGCAAGCCCAGGGTAAAAGGTGTGTAGGTGCCAGCGATTAAAAGAAATATTGCACCATGATCAAAAATTTGGAACAAGCGTTTTGTCCTGCTTTGTGGAAACGCATGATAAAGCGTAGAGGCGAGATACAATATAATCATCGTGGCACCAAAAATGCAAGCACCAACTATAGCAGCAGTGCCTGCGGAAAGTGCAGTCAAAATAAGAATGGGTGTAACGGCCACCGCACCCAGAAAACCAACACCATGGCTGACAGCGTTGGCAATCTCTTCGCCAAGTGTTTGTTCGCGTTTAGGTTTGGATGAATGAGCGCTCATGATTCTGAAAGTGCGACAAAGATCGTGTTTCCTGCGAAATGTTACTGCACCAAGACCGATTAAAAAGGCTTGATTACCTTTGATAAAAATAAACGTTTTATGAAACAATTACTGTTCTTGTTACTACTGGCTGGCCAAATCTCATTCTTCGCCAACGCGCAAGGCGTTACGTGCGGAAATTTTAAATTAGCGGATCAGGAAATTATTTATCAGCAGGTTTTCCAGGATACGGTTACCATTCCTTTATTGGAAAAATATTATAAATCCTTACCAACCGTTACCAGCGTTGTTGTAACACCGGACGGTCTTCAATTTGATGTAAATGATATCACCGTCGATTACAAGAAATTTCAATTCAGTCAAAACAACACGCCACTGATCATTCAATCGGGTAAATTCAGCGGGAAGGCTACAGTTGGCGTGAAAGATGGCAAGTACCGCGTTACAGTTAACTCCATTCAACTAACCGGCAACATTGGATACAAGATGATTACGAAGAAAGAAAGCCTTACTCCCTACGCCAGTAAAAACAGTGCGACTGAGTGGGCGCACGATTTTTGTCTTCCCAGCACGCTGGGTCTGCTTGATAAAGCTTTCACCGATAAGCTTCAGTTTAAGAAAGGAAAGGATGATTGGTAGTCAGGGATTATTCCCTTCAATTAGCTCAATCATTTTCATGGAATCGAGATGATGAAGTGTCTTCAAAATCTTCATCTTTCTTTTGTATAAAACCAGCAAAAAACTTTCAGGAGGTGGGGCTACCGTTGTGTCAGATTGGATCGTTGAGTCACGGCGAACGATCATTTTTTCAATTTCGTATTTTAGTAAATCATCTATTTCATAGAGATCGCACTCCAGCCTTTTCTGCAGGACCGCTGGTAAGGGTGGAAACTTGGCCTCCGATAAAGCCCTGAATTTCTTATCCGCATTTACCTGTTTCATAAAGTAGGCGGTTATTGGCAAAGCCGTGCTTGCACCCTGGCCGAGCTCCGTGTTGCGGAACCTTATCCGCGGATCATCGGCCCCCACCCAGGCACCCATCACAAGTTTTGGGGTTATCGCCATGAACCATCCATCCGCATTTGACTGGGTGGTGCCTGTCTTACCTGCCAGGTTGTTGTAAACACGATACTTCCACCGTAGTCGCGAGGCAGTGCCCTCCGCCACTACGGTCTCTAACATATTTGTGATGAGTTGGGCCGTTTCCTTAGCCATGGCAGGTTGATCGGATGGCGTTGGTTTGAATTTGTCATATATTTTTCCATCCAGATCGTGGATAGAATTGATGAAGTAGGGTGCGTTCGTGACACCTTCGTTGGCAAAACACGCATACGCACCCGTCATCTCCATCAGCGAGATCGAAGAAGTACCCAGCGATATAGAAGGTACTTCCGGCATATCACTGGATATGCCCATCTTTCGCGTCATTTTTATCACGTTATCGACACCGGCTATTTCAATAAGTTTTACGGCAACTGTGTTAACGGAGAATGCGAGCGCCCCTCTCATAGAATATTCCACTCCGTAATCCATTTGGGAGTCGCGGGGTGTCCACTTTTCTCCTCCCTTGTCAATGTAGGTCTGCATTTCAGCGGAAAATAACTCACATGGCTCAACACCCTCTTCGATCGCGGCGGCAAAGACAATGGGTTTGAAGATGGAGCCCACCTGCCTCTTAGTAGAAACCTTTACGTGATCGAACTGAAAGAAATCATGATCAATGCCACCTACCCACACTTGCACTTTGCCGGACGAAGGATCCATAGCGAGAAAACCTGCGTTTAGATATTTCAGATGATGTATGATCGAGTCTACCGGGCTCATGGTTACGTCCTTTACTCCCTGCCAGGTAAACATGGACATTGGTTGCGGTTTTTGTAATTCCTCCATTATTTCTTCCTCTGATAATCCCTGCAGCTGCAATTGTTGATAACGTGTGGACCGTTGTATTGCTTGCTCCAGCACTTCCTCTTTTCCCTTCCAGGGTCTGTCCTTTCCCCAATGGTCGAAGAATGTTTTTTGA
>JANXYC010000276.1 GCA_025350305.1 Cyclobacteriaceae bacterium
TATTTTTTTTCTTTCCGTCTATGGTGTTGATAGTGTACTTACGATCATTCACCGGCTCATCCGAAAGGAAAATATTTTCACGCCGCATAAACTGCACCTCTATCAGGTGATGGTTAATACTTCCCGGATTTCACATGTTCAGATGAGCATCGTGTACATGGTGCTGCAATTGGTGATAAATATTATATTGATTGTGTGTATGGATTTACAGCGGACTTATCAGTACCTGATTGGATTTTGTATTGCATTCTTGTTGGGATTTGTATATGTCTTATTAAAATCCTTAGCGCCTGTGCGACTCCGCGGTTAGATTTGAATATTTACCGCGGAGACGCAAAGACGCAGAGAAAGGAATGATTATATTAATCCAGGCTTTGTCAAACTCAATATTAGAGATTCGATGGTATTATTGTATTTCTTAGCGCCTCCGCGACTCTGCGGTTAAAGAATAATTTTGAACATGGTAGTGTTTTATAAACAATACAGCAAACCCATTCTTGATGTGTGTCTCGCCATGTTGATACTGATTGCATTTTCATGGCTTATGGTGTTGCTGCCGGTACTATTTATCGTCACCGTCGAATTCCCAATTTTCTTTAAGCAGGAGCGGATCGGCAAACATGGGAAACATTTTACGATGTGGAAATTCAGGACACTTAGGAACGATAAAGACGTGTCCTTGGATGAGCGGAGGTTCCGGATGGGAACCTTCCTGCGCGTTACCAGCCTGGATGAACTGCCCCAGATCTGGAATATCCTGAGAGGCGAGATGTCCTGGATCGGGCCGCGGGCGCTGCCGGTGGAGTACGATGAGCTTTTCTCCGAGGAACAACGAGTGCGTTTTGAAGTAAAGCCCGGCATCACCGGATGGACCCAGGTGAACGGCCGCCATTCCATCTCGTGGCAAAAAAAGTTTGAGTTAGATAATTATTACGTCCGGAACCTATCATTGGGTTTGGACCTTCGCATTCTTTTCAAAACGATTGTATTGCTTTTATCTTTTAAGAAAGACGTTTCGTTATCAGAAAAACCCTTTACAGGAAATTGGTCCCGGTAGAGACGAAATGTTTGTAAAAAAATATTGGGTACCTGACGGCACCCGTCTCTAATCTCTGTCTAAATTTCTACCGAGATTTTGTCCCTAACGGGCCATGAAATTTTATGATTGAATGGCATTGGTCGCAGTAGGGACGGAATGTTTGTAAAAAATACCTCTTTGATACGTAGGTGGGCGACGTTAATTGTTAACCATTGGTCCCGGTAGGGACGGAATCTTTGTAAAAAAATATCTCCTCGATATGTAGGTGTCCCGTAGGGACAAAATGTTACCCTTACTACAACTATACCCATATTGGGTACCTGACGGTACCCGTCTTACAAACTCGCGTAAATCCCTACAAATATTTTGTCCCTAGCGGGACCGCGCCATCTTACGGCACAGAACCACGGACGTTAAAACTGATTGTGTTACTTTTATCTTTTGAAAATGACGTTATAATGGAAGAACAACCCTTTAAAAGAAATTGAAAGACCTTGCAATTTATGGTGCAGGCGGCTTTGGAAGAGAAACCGCCTTGTTGGTGCAGCAGATCAATGCCATATCGCCCCGATGGAAAATGAAGGGCTTCTACGACGATGGTTTAAAAACGGGGCAGACCATAGACAAATGGCCCGTCCTGGGTGGAATCGGTGAGGTGCTCCAGTTAACAGTGGATACTGACATCGTGGTAGCCATTGCAGATCCTGTTACCCGAAAATCAATAGTGGAGAAGTTGAATAACAAACATATCGCGTTTCCAACCATCATCCATCCTACGTGCCAGACGGGGGATCACAACAATCAATTTGGCAAAGGGTGCATCCTGACCGCCGGAACAATTCTGACAACAGGGATCAGACTGAATGATTTTGTGATCATCAATCTTCTCTCGACGCTGGGCCATGATGTCGTATTGGGACGTTTTTCAACCGTGATGCCCGGCTGTAGCATTTCCGGAAATGTCAGGATAGGGGAGCGCACGATTATAGGAACGGGCGCCCGTATTCTTCAAAACCTGACCATTGGTGATCAGTGTAAGATTGGCGCCGGTGCCGTGGTGACGCAAAATTTCTCAGATAATAAAACGATTGTTGGAGTTCCGGCATATGAAAAGTGATCTCTCATTTCGTGAGTTCAAACCTGCGCTCAGGTTCCTGTTGATTTTTGTGGGTGCGTACCTGGTCGGGAACATCATTTACGGTGTGTATGTTGAATGGTACAAACCAGCACCCGACCCGATGACAGTCTGGGTGACCAACCAGGCAGCTTATGCATTGACAAAACTTGATGGTCCCGTTGAGTCGGTCGTCAGCGCCGGTGAACCGATTGTTTTATTGAGAGATGCCGTTCAAGGCGGGGACAGCAAAACGACGCTGCGGGTCTTCGAAGGTTGTAATGGACTCAATGTCATCATTGTTTTTGTTTCGTTTATCGCAGCATTTGGCGGCAGGGCTATACAGATTGCTATTTTTCTATTGACGGGATTTCTGGTCATTCACATTGCCAACCTGCTGAGAATTATACTGCTGTACTATACGGCAGCATACCGGCCCCTTTTCTTTTACTATTTTCATAAATACTTTTTTACGGCCGTACTGTACGTGGTGGTGATGGGACTTTGGTTTGTCTGGACACAAATGAAATCCAACCAACGTGATTCTGTTAAAGCATAAAGGACCCCGCTGGCTGTTGGGTATTTTCGCCGTAGCAATTTTGATGGCCGTTTACATATTTCAGTCATTTGATTTTTCAGCCCTTGCCGGCACCCCGTCAGCCAACAGCCGGTTTATCATCAATAGATCGGTAAGGTTCTTGATCAATGATGGCGCCTGCCTTTTGCTGATCATATCCGTCTTTAATAAATCCAGCTACCTTCGTGTGAGCACATGGATATTCATGATCGAGTTGTTTGTATTTCTCCCACTGTATTTTGTTTTGAAACTTTCACTGGAAGGTGATTCAGAAATTTCATCTCCACTGCTGTCCCAATTGCATCGTATGATCGTAAACCCGTTGCTGATGATCGTCCTCATCATGGGTTTTTTTTATCAAGACTATTTTCAGAAGAAATGATACCGCTTTAACTTTTAGCTTTTAACTTTTAGCTTTCAACTTTCAACTTTTAACTTTTAGCTTTCAACTTTCAACTCTACCATATTAACGATCAACGATCACCCACCCTTACCCAAGCCGTGTACAAAATCCCACTCTCCTCCACACCTATCAACACCACGGGCCTCGCCGATATTCTGCGAGCATATGAGGGACAGTCTGTCATGAAGATCGTAGAAGACTTTGAGACGTCGCTGAGAAAATACACAGGCGCAAAATATGTGCTGGCCCTCAACTCCGGCACGGCAGCCATTCATCTTGCTTTGAAAGCGCTGGGCGTCGGCCCGGGTGATACGGTAGTGGCACCGACATTCACCTATGTGGCCACCGTCAGTCCGATTCTATACCTCGGTGCTACCCCGATATTGATTGACAGCGAGCCAACGACGTGGAATATCAGTCCCGAACTGCTAGAGACTGCTATCAAAGAGCACCTACGCAAGAAGTCTAAACCTCGATGTGTAATTGTTGTTCACAATTATGGAATGCCCTGCAAAATGGGCGAAATTCGTGAGGTTTGCGATAGGCATGCAATTCCAATACTGGAGGATGCAGCGGAGGCCATTGGATCCCGTTACCAGGGATCGTTGGCAGGCACATTAGGGCAAATAGGGATTTTTTCATTTAACAATAACAAAATCATCACAGCGTATGGAGGTGGGGCGCTGATCACTGAAAACGAGGAAATCTATCGAAAAACGCTGTTTTGGGCAACCCAATCCAAGGAGGACAAGCCTTACTATGAGCATACGGATATTGGCTTTAACTACAGGATTAGTCCATTGAATGCTGCTGCGGGACTTCTGGAACTAAAAGAGATTGATTCTCGAGTAGCCGAAAGAAGACGGATATTTGATCGATACCGGGAAATCTTGGCAAACCGGAGTGGAACGACCTGGCTGGAGGAACCGGGAGGTCATTTCTCAAACCGGTGGCTAAGTACGCCATTGTTTTCAAACCCATTGAAGATCAATGAGATAATGGCAAAGATGAATCGCAATGGAATTGAATACCGGAGGCTTTGGAATCCCATGCATCTTCAGCCTTATTACCAAAAGTACCCGGCGATTGTAAATGGATACGCTGAAAAATTATTTCAGGAAGGTCTCTGCCTCCCATCGGGTAATTTGGCTGATGTATCTCACGTTGCCAGCGTTATGAATCAAATATCCTAGCGGGGCCCCCTTAATTAATCATAAATTCTACACCTTTTTTGTATAGAAAGTAGGGTTTTCAGACCCAACACTGCGGAGAAGGCTTTGATAAACAATAACAGGAAAATGTGTCTAAGGAAATTTCCACCCGCCCCTTCGTTTTCGCACCTCAGTTTTAGATATAATCAGTTTTAATATAATATATGCGGACAAGATCATGGCGCTCCCTCTCCCCC
>JANXYC010000041.1 GCA_025350305.1 Cyclobacteriaceae bacterium
CACCTCCACCCAACTCTTTAGCTTCGGATCATTGGCAGCAATCATATTCACAAATATCTACAAACATTTAATTCTGTAAATCCCTCACTCAAGTTCTATCCTGAAAATCCTGATAAAATTAGTCTAATTTGGATTGTGGCATTACAACTTCCTGCAGAGTTTGAAAATTACATGACGTCACGTCTGGGCACGGCATATCCGGATTTTCTCAGGTCATTGGAAGACCCGCCGTGTGTAGCCATCCGCTACAATCCGAAAAAAACTTCAGAATTTCCTGGCGAACAAGTTCCCTGGAGTCAGTATGGACGTTACCTCCGTGAGCGGCCTGTGTTCACACTTGACCCAACCTTTCACGCAGGCGCTTATTACGTCCAGGAGGCAAGTTCCATGTTTTTGGAACAAGCCGTTCGGCATTCGGTTGATCTGAGCAAGCCATTGAATGTTCTTGATCTCTGCGCCGCACCCGGCGGGAAGTCAACGCATGCGCTCAGCCTGCTCTCGTCCAAAAGTTTGCTAATTTCAAATGAAACGATCCGCAGTCGCGCCTCCATACTTTCAGAAAATATCCAGAAATGGGGACATGACAACGTGATCGTTACCTCCGACGATCCGTCCGATTTTCAAAGGCTCACTGGATTTTTCGATCTCATCATCGCAGACGTTCCTTGTTCCGGAGAAGGTTTATTTCGAAAGGACCGGGAAGCGATCAAGGCGTGGACCTCAAACAATGTGGAACACTGCTCGCTCCGGCAACGAAGAATTATTAGCGATGTGTGGCCTTCGCTAAAACCAGGAGGTGTTCTGATTTATTCTACCTGCACCTATAATGAAAAAGAGAATATTGAAAACTTGACTTGGCTCGAGTCGCAACACGAAGTGGAGTTTATCCAACTTTCTCCCAAGAAAGACTGGGGGATTGAAACCGTTGAAAAGGGTCCTTGCATTGGCTATCAGCTCTATCCACACCGCTTGAAAGGCGAAGGCTTTTTTTTGGCAGCGATTCGCAAAAAGGAAGGTAGGCTACCGGCCCAGCAAACAAAAGATAGCTTGAAGTTTCCATCGCCGAACCAAATCAAGGAATTTTCCAATTGGATTACAGGTGCCGAAGGGCAATGTTTCTTTTTGCATCACCAGACCGTGCGGATGATTCCGGGCGAACACAAAGACGACCTACAACTTGCGCTGAACAACTTGAATGTACTAACTGCCGGAACTGCGGTTTTAGAAATAATGAAGAACAAATTTGTTCCCGACCACGCACTGGCACTGTCCATTAAAATCAGAAAAGAAAACTTTGAGACCCTTTCTCTTACGCGTGAGCAAGCGTTGGACTATCTAAGAAAAAATAACTTGTCGGTGGCAACTACGCGAATAGGATTTGCACGCATTGAATTTGAAGGATTTGGACTTGGATGGGTGAATGTGCTCCAAAATCGTATCAACAATTTATATCCGGCATCCTGGAGAATAAGAATGGGGCACGAAGACCCCATTCAACCAACCACCTAACTCCCAAAAAAATTACCGTAGCACCAGAAACGTCTGAATGATTGCATCCGGAAGTGCGACGCCGCTGAAAAATATCCCAACACATAAAACTTTTTCATCATAGCGTGCCAATTGAATTGTCAATGGCAATGTGCTCACCGACAGCACCGTGAAGACTACCGTGAAAATGACGGTCAGGAGAATGATCATCCAGGCACTGGAAGCTATGAATATAGCCGCCATACTTGCTATTACTACAATCATGCTCCTGTAAAACGAGCGTTTCAACCCCAGTTGATTGACTACGTTGCTCAACGGCAGAGAAACAATTGCAGATCCTATTAGAATAACAACAAGCATCCATTTACCATCCACGCCCAACGTCTTTGTGTAAACGGGTGGAAATAAATTAAACATCACCGAAGTGGCTAATCCCAAGCCAAGACCCATCAGCAAAATGAAGGGCCATTGATTTTCAGTGGGACTTTCCTTCTTGGCAGTTACCAAATCTCTTTTCTGCTTAAAAAGACTAAGAGAATTTTTGCGCAAAAGTAATCCTGAAAGAAAAACAACGAGTCCACCAGCAACAAATGTCAAGGGGGCGCCAAGAAAATCAATAATATCAACGATCACCGGCTCGAGTGCATACAACAAATTGCCGACGATCGTAAGCAAAGCCATTGCTTTCGGCATGCTTTCGATTGGGGTAAAAAGTTCAATGGTTGACAAAGCAGGGCTCGTAAAAATGCTCATCGCGATGAGCCAGAAAATAATCAGGACCGGTAAAATCCATCGAAAGATTTCTCCCGGATTGGTAAACAGGGTGAACGCCACTGCCATAAATATCATGGCTGCAAAAGAAATCCCCAGGGTAATGATGGGAAGGCGATGACCGATTTTTACCCGGAAACGATCACCTATTTTACCCGCAATGGGAGGTGTCACTACGAGAATCATTCCCTGGGCAATCGTTAGTAACAGCGCAAATTCTGTAAAATGAAATTTTTCGAGGAGCTTTGGCTGGTAGTTCTGATAGGCAATCCATCCGATTACAATGGAACCATACAAAGCGGCCAGGCTCCATAGCTGTTTCCACTGGGTAGAATTGGTACTGCCTTCTTGGGTTAAAGCAATATTCATAGGGGTTTTTTTTATTCTAAACAACTTACGAAGCGTAAAGGTTATCTGGATTTACAAGCGGGGTTCACAGCGGCCCTTAAAATCTCACAAATCTTTTTAATCTCTAAATCCTTTAATCCTGTAAATCCTTTAATCTTGTAAATCCATAATCCTGTTAATCCTTGAATCCTATAAATCCCAGTCCCAAATACAATCCTGCAGAAGTAGAAGACAAATGGTACGCGTACTGGCTGGAGAAGGGATTTTTTCACGCCCAACATAATTCTGGCAAGGAGCCATTTTGTATCGTCATTCCTCCGCCCAATGTGACCGGCGTGCTGCACATGGGACACATGCTGAATAATACCATCCAGGATATTTTGGTGAGAAAAGCCCGTATGCAAGGCAAAGAAGCCTGCTGGGTGCCTGGCACAGACCATGCCTCCATTGCCACAGAGGCCCGCGTGGTGGGGATGCTGCGCGAACGGGGTATTAAGAAATCTGATTTATCACGCGATGAATTCTTGAAATATGCCTGGGAATGGAAAGAGAAATACGGCGGCATTATCCTTGAGCAATTAAAAAAACTGGGGGCCTCCTGTGATTGGGAACGCACAAACTTTACCATGGACCCGGATTACTACAAGGCTGTCATCCGCGTATTTGTTGACTTATATAAGAAGGGCTATATCTACCGAGGACTCCGGATGATCAATTGGGATTGCGAGGCAAAGACTGCCCTTTCAAATGAGGAGGTTCTTTATAAAGAAGATGGCGAGCGATCGATACTTTATTCAGTTCGCTATAGGATAAATGGTTCGGATGACGAATGGGTCACCATTGCAACGCAACGACCGGAAACCATTCTGGGTGATGTGGCCATTGCTGTTAATCCAACGGATGAACGATACAAAAAACTGGTTGGGAAAAAGGTGCTTGTTCCCTTTATCCACCGGGAAATACCCATTATCACAGATGACTATGTGGATAAAGCATTTGGAACTGGTTGCCTGAAAGTAACACCTGCCCATGACGTGAACGACTATGAAATCGGCCTGAGGCATCTGCTTCCTGTTATCGATACGATCAATGATGATGGAACGCTGAATGAAAAATGTGAACTGCCAAAGTTTGTTGGCAAGGACCGTTTTGCTGTACGAAAAGAAATTGTGAAAGACTTGCGTGAAGCGGGCCACCTGATAAAGGAAGAGGAATTTATCACCCGCATCGGGCGATCGGAACGGACCAACAGCGTGGTGGAGCCCAAGCTCTCCCTGCAGTGGTTTGTGAAGATGAAAGAGATTTCGAACACCGCCCTTAAAGCCGTTGAAAATGATGAGATCAAACTTCACCCCGCAAAATTCAAGAATACCTACCGGCATTGGATGGAAAATGTGCGTGATTGGTGTATCTCCAGACAATTGTGGTGGGGGCATCGCATTCCAGCATATTATTTTGGTCCAGGTGAGAATGATTTTGTGGTTGCCGAAACTCCCGTCGTAGCGTTGACGCTTGCTTCTCAAAAAGCCGGAAGACCACTTGTTGAAACCGATCTGCGCCAGGATGCAGATGTGCTCGACACGTGGGCCTCTTCCTGGCTTTGGCCGATGCAGGTGTTTGATGGATTTGACAATGAGAATTTTGATTCGGTGAGGGGAAAAATCATCCGGACAAAGAATAAGGACCTGAATTATTTTTATCCGACACAAGTTTTGGTGACCGCACCGGAGATTCTTTTCTTCTGGGTGGCCCGCATGATCATTGCAGGTTATGAATACATGGATGAAAAACCCTTCGAAGATGTTTATCTCACCGGCATCGTGCGCGATAAGCTCGGACGAAAAATGTCCAAGTCGCTCGGCAATTCACCCGACCCACTGGATTTGATTGCACGCTATGGCGCCGATGGTGTCCGGACAGGAATGCTCTTCAGTTCACCGGCCGGCAATGATCTGCCTTTTGATGAAAAACTTTGCGAACAAGGAAGAAATTTTGCCAACAAAATATGGAATGCGTTTCGCCTGGTTAAAGGCTGGGAAGTGGCAGAAGGGACAATCCCTGTAGAAAATGAGATTGCCATCCAATGGTTTGATTCGCGCTTTCATCAATCCCTGGAGGAGTTGAACGATCACTTCACGAAGTTCCGGCTCTCCGATGCACTGTTGACAGTTTATAAACTCGTGTGGGATGATTTCTGCGCGTGGTACCTGGAGATCATTAAACCTGAATACCGAAAACCAATTGATGGAGAAACGTACAGAAAAACGATCCATCACTTCGAAAATATCTTAAAACTCCTTCATCCGTTCATGCCCTTTATTACGGAGGAGCTCTGGCACGAGTTTTACGAACGAAAGGAAAAGGATTGTATCGTAGTGGCCTCATGGCCGGAGGAAAAAGGATATGATACAAGCGTTTTAAATCACGCCGCGTTGTCATTCAACGTGGTAAGTGAAATCAGGAACCTGAGAAATTTAAAAGGTCTTTCACCCAAAGAATCGCTGACTCTTTACTTAAAAGCGGCAGAGACCATCCTTGACAAATCGTTTATTGCTGTTATTCAGAAATTATCAAACATCCATGAAGTACTTTTTACGAAAAATTCGATCGATCAGGCTGCAACCTTCCTCGTAGGCACCACAGAGTTCTTTGTTCCCCTGGCGGGAAAAACCGATGCCGTAAAGGAGCGCGAAACTATTTTAAAAGAACTGGAATACCTGCAGGGCTTTCTGGTTTCCGTGGAGAAAAAACTTTCTAATGAGAAATTTGTGAACAGCGCTCCGCCGAATGTGATTGAAATGGAAAGAAAAAAGAAAGAGGATGCGGAAGTAAAAATTAAATCGCTGGAAGAGAATCTAAAAGGTCTACCGTAGATTAGTAAGAGTTTAACAGCCACCGATTGCACTGATTAGCACAGATAAAAGCATCCGCGGTAATCCGTAAAATCCGTGCTTACACCCTCGCCGCCAACAGCAACTCGATATTTCTATATTTCATCCCGAACTTGCGAGCCACTGATTCATTGGTCAATCCACCCTTGTACGTGTACACACCTTTCATAAACCATTTGTGTAAAAAAATCATTTCCTCTACACCGCCTTCTTCGGCTGCGCGCAGGATGGTGGGCGTAAAAATATTACTCAACGCAGTAGTCGCGGTATGGGCTACCCGGGAAGCGACATTGGGTACACAATAGTGAATGACATCATATTTTCGGAAGATCGGTTTGGAATGGGTTGTGATCTCCGATGTAGCGATACAACCACCCTGATCGATGCTTAAATCAATAATCAGGGAATTTGATTTCATACGACTTACCATTTCTTCTGACACCACATGGCGGGCCCTCCCCTTCTCTGCCCGGAGTGCGCCGATCACCACGTCCGTGGATTTCAAACTCTCACCCAGCGTCGCCGTATCAATGGTTGACGTATAAAACTGATGACCCAGTGTGTGCTTTATCCTCCTCAGCTTATACAAATGATTGTCGAATACCTGAATTTCAGCGCCCAGACTTAGTGCCGCCCGTGCGGCATACTCAGCAGCGGTACCCGATCCAATGATGACAACTTTTGTCGGAGGCACTCCTGTAATTCCGCCAAGAATAATCCCTTTGCCATCATGAACAGAGCTCAGGTATTCTGCCGCGATCAGCATGACAGTGCTTCCTGCAATTTCACTCATGCCACGGATGATTGGCATACCGCCGACCTTATCCTCAATAAACTCCCAGGCGAGCGCGGTAATTCGCTTCTGAAGCAAGGTATCGATAAAATTCTTTTCCAGGTGACCGAGTTGCAAGGCACAAATCAATGTTTGTCCGGGCTTGAAGTATTGCATCTCCTCTAACGTGGGCGGTTCAATCTTAAGGATGATGTCCGCCTGGTAAACTTCCTGCGGTGTATAAACAATTTTGGCTCCTGCTTCGCTATATTGTTTATCATCAAATTTTGATCCTACTCCCGCTTTTGCTTCAATCCAAACGTCATGACCCTGTCGTACCAACAAGGCTACCGCATCGGGTGTGAGGCTAATACGGTTCTCTTGTAATGAAATTTCTTTTGGTAACCCGATGAAAAAGGTACGGTTAGCTTTTTTTACTTTCATCAGTTGCTCCTGCGTGTAGATACTCGCTTTTGCCAACGTTTCAAATCCGGGTGTAGTCTTCGGTGTCATACTCGCTGATACTCAATTTTTCTGTGTGCTGGTCCTGTTGTCGTGATCCTTATTTTAAAATGATGCGCAGGTGTGAGGCTGCCTAATTTTTCCGGCCATTCTACGAGGCACAACTGGTTTGAATCAAAGTACTCTTCCACACCTATGTCAAACACTTCTTTTTCATTCCTAAGCCGGTATAAATCAAAATGGCAAATCGTTCTTATGCCGGCGGCTTTGTATTCGTTTACAATCGAGAACGTCGGGCTGCTCATTCCTTCTGTTACCCCTGCGAGTGTACCAATGGCCTTGATCAAGGTAGTCTTACCCGACCCCATTTCCCCAAAGAAAAGCCAAATCGTATGGTCCCCGGCATTTGTAAGAAGTTCCTGCGCTACAGGTTTCAACTCTTCCTGAGAAACTTCTCTTCCTTCAGCAGCCGCAAGCCACACATCAGGCATTTTTCGAAGTTAAGAAAATTAGTGGAATGATCATCTCTTCCAGGCTTACCCCACCGTGCTGAAAGGTATCCTTGTAGAGGCTGACGTAATAATTATAATTGTTGGGGTAGGCAAAAAACTGATCCTCAATCGCAAAGACGTAACTGGTGGAGACATTATTTTTTGGTAAAAAGAATCGCTCCGGTTTCGCGACCGACATTATCTTGTCTCCCTCATACCCAAGGTTTTTACCCTGCTTGTAGCGAAGGTTTGAATTCACGCTCTTGTCACCAATTATTTTAAAGGGCTTTTTGACGCGGATCGTGCCATGATCGGTTGTGATGATAACACGGGCTTTCCGTTCGGAAATTTTTTTAAGAATTTCCAGCAAAGGGGAATGAATAAACCATGATTTGGTGATGGAGCGATAGGCCGCCTCATCCGGGGCCAACTCACGCACCATCGCCATGTCAGTACGGGCATGCGAAAGCATGTCAACAAAATTATACACGATGACGTTGAGGTCATTGGTAAATAAATTTGTGATTGTATCAACGAGGTCCCTGCCTTCTTCGAGTTTCTTTATTTTGTGATAGGAGAATTTCATGTTAAGGTTATTCCTCCTTATCTGGCGGCCCAAAAATTCATCCTCAAAATTATTTTTCCCATCATCCACATCCTCCCCTACCCACAGGTCGGGATGCGTTCGCGCCATTTCGGAAGGGAGCATACCGGAAAAAATTGCATTGCGGGCGTAGGCGGTCGTGGTAGGGAGAATGGAGTAGTACGTCTCCTCTTTTTCCACCGTGAAGTAATCCAGTAACTCAGGCTCAATTGCTTTCCACTGGTCGTACCGAAGATTGTCGATCACAATCAAAAAGCATGGCCTTGTTGCATTCACCTCAGGAAAAACTTTCTTCTTCATGACCTGGTGCGACAGCAAGGGTTTTGAAACCTTGGGGTCATTCAGCCATCCTTCGAAATGTCGTTTGATATAGCGGCAAAAATTTACGTTCGCTTCAACTTTTTGAGATTCGAGCACTTCGCCCATGCTGGCATCCGACTGGTTCATCTGCAATTCCCAAAACACCAGTTTCTTATAAATGTCGGCCCACTCCTCATGGTTAAGATCGTCCAGAAAAGCCATGCTTATTTTTTGGAATTCCTGCTGATAACCAGAGTTTGTTTTCTCCATCACCAGGCTCTTCTTATCCAGTATTTTTTTTACTGACAACAAGATTTGACTGGGATTAATAGGTTTGATCAGGTAGTCATCAATTTTCGAACCGATCGCCTCCTCCATGATCTGTTCTTCTTCATTCTTGGTGATCATCACGACTGGAACATTTGGTTTAGACCCCTTGATCAGACCCAATGCCTCAAGTCCCGACATGCCGGGCATATGTTCATCCAGAAAAACAACATCAAAGTTTCGTGATTCATTTAGCTCAACCGCCTCGGCCCCATTGTTTACCGGCGTAATATCGTAGCCTCGTTGTTGAAGAAAGAGAATGTGCGGTTTTAGCAGATCAATCTCATCATCAGCCCACAAAATGGAATATCTTTGCATAGATTTTTCTACAAGTTAATTAAATAGGAAGGAATCAACCACCTGAATAAAATAACCGGTCACCGCTTGAATAAAAATAAAATCATAAACGACCCGGTTTACGGGTTTATACCGATCAAAAGCGAAATGATTTTTGACTTGATCGAGCATCCATTTCTTCAACGCATGCGCCATATCCGCCAGTTGGGTTTGGCAGAACTGGTCTACCCGGGTGCTATCCACACCCGCTTTCATCACGCATTGGGAGCTATGTATCTGATTGGTCAGGCCCTGGAGATACTGATCGGCAAAGGCATTGATCTTTCGGAAGAAGAAGTAGAAGCTGCCCAAATTGCGATCCTTCTTCATGATACAGGTCACGGACCATTTTCACATTCTCTGGAGGATACGTTACTTGAAAATATTAAACACGAAAGCCTTTCCTTCCTCTTTATGAAGGAACTTAACCGGCAGTTTTCCGGAAGACTTACGCTGGCATTAAAAATCTTTCAGAACACGTATCCAAAAAGGTTCCTGCATCAACTAGTGAGTTCCCAATTAGACATCGACCGGCTCGATTATCTAAACCGTGACAGTTTTTTTACGGGTGTCCGGGAAGGGACTATTGGTACCGACCGAATCATCGCCATGATGAATGTTGTGAAGGGGCAATTGGTGGTGGAGGAGAAAGGAATATATAACATCGAAAATTTTCTAAATGCCAGAAGACTCATGTACTGGCAGGTGTATTTGCACAAGACTAGTGTCAGTGCCGAGCGACTTCTGGTTAACATTATCAAGCGGGCTCAGTATCTTGTTCGTTCCGGTGAACAGTTACCTGCCAGTGAAGCGCTTTCACTTTTTCTTCACCATCGGTTTACGTTGGATGATTTTGTTGAAAAGAGAAATCTCTTGAAAGCCTATGGCAATCTTGACGACCATGATGTGTGGGGAGCCATCAAACTTTGGCAATCGCATCCAGACCGGGTGCTGTCACAGCTCTGCACCATGTTGCTTGAGCGAAAATTGTTTCAAATAAAATTTTCGACCCAACCGATTCAGAAATCCGAGGTAGAGAAAGTAAAAGAAATCATTGCGAAGGAATGGCAGTTAATGAAAAGTGATGTGACCTACATGTTTTCTCACGGCACGGTGTCAAACGAGGCATATTTGTCCGAACGCAATTCAATCCAGATTTTGATGAAATCAGGAGAGCTGGTAGATGTGGCACAAGCCTCTGATCTCCCCCATATAAAGGCCATGAGCAAAATCGTGAAAAAAAACTACCTATGCTGGCCCAAAAACCTATCTTTGTAAACAAGCCTTACCCGTTTGTACAACAGGTCCGCTGAATTGATTCTCAGTCGCTAACTTTTCTTATGGAGTTTACCTTAAATCAAATTGCAGGTATGTTGGGCGGGGAAGTCCGTGGCGACGGAAACCAAAAGATTAGCATGCTTGCCAAAATACAGGATGCAAAAGAAGGCCAGATTGCTTTTTTGGCTAATCCTAAATACGAACAATACATCTATACCACCCATGCCACGGCGGTCATCGTACAAAAGGATTTTCAACCAAAGAAAGAAATCCAATCTTCCTTGGTACTGGTGGAAGATCCGTACTCAAGCTTTAGTATCTTATTGGAAGAATACCACAAGCTGATCAGTTTTCAGAAATCAGGCATTGAGCAGCCAAGTTTTATTGGCGGGAAAACGATCGTCGGAAAGAATATCTATCGCGGCGCGTTTTCCTACATTGGCAGCAATGTAAAAATTGGCGACAACGCAAAGATTTATCCGCATGTGTTTATCGGGGATGATGTAACGCTTGGAAATAATATTATTCTTCATCCCAACGTCAAACTTTATGCGGGCACGAAAATCGGCAATAACTGTGTCATTCATTCCGGCACCGTAGTCGGCTCCGATGGTTTTGGCTTTGCACCCCAGGAAGATGGTACGTATAAAACGATTCCGCAGCTTGGCAATGTGATCATTGAGGATAACGTTACCATCGGCGCCAACACCGTGATTGATTGCGCCACACTTTTTGGCGATTCAACGATTATCCGGCAGGGCGTGAAGCTTGATAACCTGATTCAGATTGCTCATAATGTTGAGGTAGGAAAAAACACAGTGATTGCGGCGCAAACCGGGATTTCAGGCTCATCAAAAGTAGGTGACAATTGCGTGATTGCCGGCCAGGTCGGCATTGCCGGGCACCTGGTTATCGCCAACAATACGAGTATGGGTGCCCAGGCAGGGATTTCAAAATCCATTGTAACCGAAGGAGAGCGGCTGATGGGGTATCCAGCCTTCAATTTACCAGAGTATTTCAGGGCCTACGCGATCTTTAAGAAGCTTCCGGACTTGAATCACAGGCTCAGAGAACTTGAAAAGAAAGTCACCGCGCAAGCTGCTCATTCGATTGAAACCCTCGATAACGGCCAAAACGGAGAATCCTAGACAAGTTCCATCCGCTTTTGGCATACTGGTTCCTGCCGATTAAATTTGCGCACTTATTTAATTCATGCTTAATCACAAGCAACAAACGATAAAGAAGTCGGTGACTATTTCAGGCGTGGGTCTCCATACCGGAGTTCAGACTACCCTGACATTCATGCCAGCCAAGCCCAATCATGGAATAAAATTCCAGCGAGTGGATCTTCCGGGGTCTCCCATTATTGACGCCGACTGCGACCGTGTTGTAGATGTGTCAAGAGGTACAACACTTGAACAGAGTGGGGCTCGTGTGAGCACAATCGAACACACGCTGGCCGCACTGGTGGGCCTGGAGATTGACAATGTAATGGTCCAGATTGATGGTCCGGAAGCGCCGATCATGGACGGCAGTTCGATACAATTTGTCCAAGTACTGAAAGAAGCCGGAACGGAAGAGCAAAATGCTTTGCGCGATTTTTTTGAAGTTCAGGATAGCATTTTTTACCGAGAAAGCGCACGCCAGGTCGAAATAGCCGCATTACCGCTCGATGACTACCGTGTTACCGTGATGATTGACTACAATTCACCTGTGTTGGGAAGTCAACATGCTTCGATCACGAATATTCAGCAGTTTGAAAAAGAGATTGCATCGTGTCGCACGTTTTGCTTTCTTCATGAGCTGGAGATGCTATATAAAAACAATCTCATCAAAGGCGGCGATCTGAATAATGCTATTGTAATTGTGGATCGGATCATTGAACCTCACGAGTTGGAGAACATTGCCCGGATGCTGAACAAGCCAACCGTAGAAGTAAAGAAGGAAGGCATTCTTAACAATGTAGAACTGCGGTACAACAACGAGCCTGCCCGTCACAAATTACTGGATATTATCGGTGACCTTGCACTCGCGGGACGGCCACTCAAAGCACAAATTTTAGCGGCCCGGCCCGGACATGCCGCCAATGTTGCCTTTGCCAAGAAATTAAAAAGGGCAATGGCAGAATCGGACAAAAAAGGTGTTCCCCGTTATAATCCATCCCTTCCTCCGGTGATGGACATCAACAAGATCACACAGACACTTCCCCATCGTTATCCATTCTTACTCATTGATAAAATTATTTATCTCGATAAAGAAACGGTAGCGGGTGTAAAGAATGTAACGATGAACGAGCCCTTCTTTGCCGGTCACTTCCCGGGCAATCCTGTTATGCCTGGCGTACTGCAAGTGGAAGCAATGGCGCAAATTGGCGGCATCCTCGTGTTAAATACCGTTCCTGATCCTGAAAATTATTGGACGTACTTTTTGGGCATTGATGAATTTCGCTTCCGCAAGATGGTGCTACCGGGAGACACCCTTGTGATTCAATGCGATTTGTTAGCACCTATAAAGCGAGGCATCGCCAAAATGTATGGAAGAGCCTACGTTGGTAACGCACTTGTTTGTGAAGGAACCATGACAGCCAGTATTGTTCGAAAGGATTCATGAGTTATCACCCTTTAGCCAATGTACATCCGGAAGCTGTCATCGGCAGCAATGTGGTGATCGAACCTTTTGCCACGATTCAAAAAGATGTAACGATAGGTGACGGCAGCTGGATCGGACCCAACGCTGTAATTTGGGAAGGTTCGCGACTCGGTAAGAATGTAAAAGTTTACCCGGGGGCTTCGGTGTCCTCCATCCCACAGGATTTGAAGTTCGCCGGTGAGAAAACGGAGACATTTATCGGGGATAATACCGTGATCCGGGAGAGCGTTACCATCAGCCGCGGAACGCTTGATAAACATAAGACCGTCATTGGAAAAAATTGCCTCCTCATGGCTTATGTTCACATAGCTCATGATTGCATTGTTGGCAACAATTGCATTTTTGCAAATGCAGTTCAAGTGGCAGGTCATGTAACCATTGAAGACTGGGCGATCATTGGTGGCGCAAGTGCGTTGCATCAATTCGTAAAAGTAGGTGCCCATGTAATGCTGTCGGGTGGCTCCCTGGTGAGAAAAGATATTCCTCCTTTTACCAAAGCTGCCCGCGAACCATTGACGTACGCAGGCGTGAACAGCATCGGTTTGAGGAGGCGCGGATTCACGGCAGAAAAAATTCAGGAAATACAGGAAATCTATCGCTTTATTTTTCTTAAGGGGATGAATAATTCCAAGGCACTTGATTTTGTTGAAAAGGAAATTCCGGTCAGCCAGGAGCGCGATTATATTGTCAACTTCATCCGCAGTTCCGAACGCGGCGTCATGAAAGGTTTCTCTACCCGTACCACGTCTTTTGAATGACCCTCACGACTGAAAACCTGGGCAAACGGTTTAATCGTGAGTGGATCTTTAGAAACTTTAACTACTCTTTTCAATCAGGTATTTATGCCATCACAGGACCGAACGGATCGGGTAAGTCTACCTTGCTCCAGGTTTTATGGGGACAACTTCCCGCTTCGCTTGGGACAATGGATTATAAAATAGACAACAACGCTGTTCCCGTTGAGGATGCTTACCGGCACCTGGCGATTGCCGCTCCCTACATGGATTTAATCGAGGAATTTACACTCCAGGAGATTCTAAAATTTCACTTTTCGTTCAAGAAAATCAGGAATGGGAAGAGCCTTGAAGAACTCATCGAATTATTGGAGTTGGCACATGCACGGCATAAAATGATCAGCCACTTTTCGTCGGGGATGAAACAGCGATTGAAGCTGGGGCTCGCCTTTTTTTCCGATGTAAAAATGGTCTTTCTTGATGAGCCAACCACCAATCTGGACAAACAATCGGTAGACTGGTATTGGCGCAATTTTAGCCAATTGGGGGATAGTTCGTTGGTCTTTATCGGTTCTAACCTGGAGAACGAATATCCCGATCACGCCCTAAAAATTAACCTATTGGACTTAAAATAGGTTACTAAAGAGGTTTTGAACACATTAAACCTTTGTGATTTGTGAAGTTCACCTTTTTGCTGGATCCCTTTTCCGAAAGAATCCTTATTTTAGTATGTTTGACTTAATATCAAAAAATATGAAAAGCTTGAAGTTTCTGGTTGCTGCAGCATTTGTTGGGGTCCTCTTACTCTATTCTGGTTGTAAGCCTAAGTCCGGCCCGGGTCAA
>JANXYC010000193.1 GCA_025350305.1 Cyclobacteriaceae bacterium
CCAGCTAATCAACAGCAATGCCATTAGAAAGGTTACTCCAAGAAAATATTTTCTCAGGAAGGAGGCTGATTTCGTTCTGAATATGGCAAAAACGAAGAGGTGGGTAGGCAACGCCCACAGGATGTTGAAGTTGTAGGCCGCCGCCTGGTGGTCAGTGGCTGTCCACAACAAGATCAATAGCGATCCTACTAAACCGGTGACACCGAAAAGAACAATGTCAAACCATTTGGAAATCTTTTTTCTCCTGATGTCATATATTGATAGGGCTATTGTCAATAGCAGTAACCCCCCAAAAGCGACCCAGGGATGGATCAGACTTTTTAAAACGATTTCAGGGTGGGGTGGATAAAACGGTTTCTTGATTTTTACGATCGGCATCCATACCTCTTTTTGTTTGATCGTTGCATGATCAAAGCCAGATTCCAGGTAATCGGGTAAAAACATGTATTCATACGGTGTTGCCTTTTTATCCATGGGTAAACCCAGGCAAATGTCTATGCCTAAATCACCCCACGGTTGCTGTGTTAAATATAGATCGGTGAGTTGACGGATCGTATAGTTAGTTGTTATATGAGAACCGTCAAACTTTATTGAATCGCCCAGTACTTCCGCAAAAACGTCACGTACTTTGCTGGAGCAGTTGTTATAAAAATAATCATAGCGGTACGTCTGATTTTCAGGAAGTGCATTCCATTCCAGGTATTTAAAAATTGCCTGCCTGTGTGATTGCGAAAGATCGAGAACCTGTTCATGTACCCATCGGCCGTCTTCGATATAGGCATTGAGAAAGTCGGGATAGAGATAAACCCCGAGTTTGAAAAGCAAATTTCCCCTGGTATAGTTAAGATAGAAATTGGGCTGATTAAAATCAAATACGCCATAATTGTAGACATAATCGATTCCATTCACAGGGTCGTACACACGAATGGCACTGTGACCAAAGGCGAGGAATACCTCCGCCTCGCCGGGCCCACACGTGATGATAGAAATTTCTGCGTTCGCAGAGAGTTGCTGTAGCTGTAACTGAGCGTTGGCCCCCCAGCTCATTAACAATAAAATCAACAGTGCTGGTTTTTTCACGCTTTGGTGTTAGGGGAGAAATTATTGCAGAAAGATAAAAACAATTCATGAAGGGCGCGTACTTTTGAAAGAATGGCAAGCACGTTCCAGGATCAGATAAGCATTGTTTCAAGGCTTACGCCCCAACGTACGTTGAATGCAGCGCGAGTATGGTCGAGTTATTGGATTTCCCGCATGTCGGGGTCACCGTCACATCATGGACTGCCCATCAGCATTTCGATTGAGCCGACAACCTCCTGCAACCTCCGTTGCCCGGAATGCCCCAGCGGTGTTCGTTCGTTTACACGACCGACCGGTATGTTAAAAATGGATTTATTTAATAATGTAATTGACCAGCTAGCCTCAACACTTTCATATCTGACTTTTTATTTTCAGGGAGAGCCATATTTAAATCCGAAATTCCTGGAGATGGTGATGGCACCTCCCAGGAGACGTACGAGTCGTATCGTATAGGAGGGAGGATCGAGAAAGTGATTGAAGGGACAAAAAACATTTTGCGCTGGAGAAAAGAGTTGAAGTCAAAACCCCCCATGTTGTTTTTCAATTTTTGGTGGTCCGTCCGAATGAACACCAGATGCCGGAGGTCTATAAATTAGCGAATGCCTTGGGTGTGGACCGCGTGGCCCTGAAGACTGCCCAGGTTTATGATTATCAAAACGGTTCTGATCTTATCCCTACTCTGGACAAGTATTCCCGGTATCAGCGTGATGAAAAGGGTGGTTATTCGATCAAGAACGAATTACTGAATCACTGCTGGAAGATGTGGCACAGTTGCGTGATCACATGGGACGGGAAAGTGGTGCCTTGTTGCTTTGATAAGGATGCACATCATGTCATGGGGGATCTTTCGAGTCAATCGTTTGATACAATATGGACAAGTGAAACTTACACTGAATTCAGGGCTTCACTATTACGATCCAGAAGTGAAATTGAAATGTGTAAAAACTGTACAGAGGGAACGAAGGTGTGGGCTTAGAATTTTTCCGCAAGCCATCGCCCGAGAAACACATCGTACACCCGATAGCCTCTTTCCTCTCGGGTTAAAAACTCTTTTTGTATCAATGCCGGCAAGGTCCGTTGTATTGCACTAGAGGTTAAGCGGTATTTCGATAGAAAATCTTTCGAAGTAGGTTGATGCACCCAGCCCTCCTTCGCTACCGAGGTTAGAAGGTGTGATTGTTGTGATGTAAGTAAAGTTCGGTAACTAGTAAATACGGCTTCATTTTCCTGAAATATTTTATCGATCACGTGGAAAACCGTAGTGTTGGGATCGGTTACCTTTAAATCAAAAAGGCGATTGCAAAAGTATTGAACATAAAAAGTATGATGATGGGTCCAATCAAGGAGGAAATCTACATCGCCTTTTGCTATTTCGATTCCCGCGTTCTTAAAATGACTACTGATAAATGCATGGTATTCCTTTGTATGAATTGGCTCCAGACTCAAAAATTGCGTGCTTTGATAAAAAGGACGCTTCGCATCCCCAAACATACTGCTTATGATATGTTTCTGGCTGCCCGAGTAAATAAAACTAACATTATTTAAGTGTTGGATATGGCTTCGAAGAATGGCTTCAACATTTTTTTCAGGATACGAAGTTATAATTTGGAATTCATCAAAAGCAACGATCACGTGAGCAGTGTGTTTCTCGAGGAGGGTGAAAATTTCTTCCAATGTTTTTGCTCCTTGCTTTACTTTATGAATATCAAATTCAACAGAAGGTGAGCCACTCAATGGATCAATTGTAAAGGTTGGATACAGGCCGCTGAACAGCGTTGTTATTTTTTGAAGAGAAATCTTCATCACACCCAAACTCAGTTGGTTAACGGTTGCTTTTGCAAATTCCTTGACCATTGTTGATAAGTCCGTTGTGTGGAGCAGGTCTACATAGATCAGGTTAATTTTTTTTGATTTTAGTTGTTGGAAAGAGTGTTTTATTAAGCCTGTTTTCCCCATTCGCCTCAAGGACAGAAGGGTTAAATTACGTCCGTTTTCAACGGCGCTTCTGATGGATTTCGTCTCCTCTTTTCGATCACAAAAATAAGACGGCCCCAGGTAACCCGAAATAATGAAGGGATTGGATGGTTTTTTCATTTATACATTATGTATTATACATTATATATAATGCAAATTGTATAATTCTGGACTGAAATGCAAGAAAAAAGCTAAAAAAGGTCAGGAGATGGACTTCTCAATCTTCTTCAAATCGGCTGCCCCACATTTGCCACAGCCCGAAGCGCATGCGTTTTTAGCCTGGAAGCTCTTATAAATAAGATTTCCCATGTAGCCTAACGCCACTAAAAAAATAAGGCCGATAAAAATTTCCTGGATCACAGGGTAAAAGTAGTAATAACCGCCACACAACACCAACGCCGGATAAATAATTCGGCGTCCGGTTGTGGACGGCAATAACCAAATCTGAACAGCCTGGCTGCTAATACATTCCCATGGAACCTGTTTTGAGGGAATTCGTTGTGGCATTGATGTTGGCATTGGAATTAATCAAAGGAAAGGGATTCAAACACAAAGACCCGTACTGCGAAGTTCAAGAGGAAATTTATGTATCGGACGTAGAGGAAGCACTAAGCAAACTAAATTGAACGCAGGCTTAGGCTATATCAACTTCATGCCCTGCTCCAAACGGTCGCTCTTTAAATTTATTCAGGGTACGGCAGTGACCTGGACAGAACCAGGCTTGGTTACTGACTGACTTACCCTTTTAGAAGGAAGGGCCCAAATATTTATCCGCTGCCCGGTGCGAATGATGTTGCCACGCAAATTGTTCCATTTGCGCAGATCATCGACACGCACGTGATAGCGCTGCGCAATCGTACCAAGCACATCTCCATTTTTTACAAAATAGACAACCAGGTCGCGACCAGCGATATTGCCGATTGCATTTTTGGCCAGTATTTCCACCTCCTTGCGTCCGGCCTTCGAGGCGGAGTCAAGAATAGTGACTCGGTATTTTTCGAGTTCAGCCTTCGCTGCGATTGGCAATTTCAGCACAAAGCTCTTTGTGCTTTCTGGAATTGCATTGTGCCGAACGGATGGATTAAGTTGTAATAATTCTTCCGTACAGGTGCCGGTCAGTTTTGCGAAGGTGTCCAAGTGAAGGAATTTTCTCACATGCAGTGTGTCGTGAGGGATCATTTCTTCCAAGGCTGGCTCAACCATATTGTGCTCTTCGGCATAATTCATTGAATAAATTATGGAAATAAACTGCGGCACATAGGAGCGCGTCTCGCGGGGCAGGTAATTATAAAGTTCCCAGAAAGTTCTTTTATACCCGGACCTTCGAATGGCTCGCTTTACTGTTCCGGGACCGGAATTGTAGGCGGCCAATGTGAGTTCCCAATTGTGAAACATAGAATGCAATTGGCTTAGATACCGGCACGCTGCTTCGGTGGACTTTTCAGGATCCATGCGGTCATCAAAGTACCAGTTACTGTACAAGTCGAAGTACCTACCGGTGAATGACATGAATTGCCACAGCCCCACTGCACTTGCGCGGGAGACGGCACGGGGATTGAGTCCTGATTCAATAACCGACAAATATTTGAGTTCTTCCGGGAGGCTGTACTTGGCAAGGTATTTTTCAAACAATGGAAAGAAAAGGTTTTTCCGACGCAGCATTAGGCGCGTGTACTCGCGATTGCGAATGGTAAAATAGTTAATGAATCCGTGAACAGTGCTGTTGTAGGTGAGAGGAATAGTTTGCTGCAGGCACCCCAACCGGTCCACAACAAGTTCCGGTGTCTCTTCAGCAGGGATATATTCGAAATCAACCGGCAGTGTGAACAAAGCTGGATCCTGAAGTGAGTCGGCGGCCAATACTTTTGAAATCACCTCTTCCGCAATAGAATCGGGCAGCACGGGATTTTGAGCGACGGCTCCTCCGATAATCATTGTCAACGCCAAACTGATCCACCAATCTCTCATCGTACGGTAACGTCTTTTGTTGTAAAAAATTATTTTCTAAGTGATGGCCTCCGGAGGCTTTATTCTTTTATCAGCAACTTTGTTAACTGCAATAGTTTAGACTCTTCAAAATCATCTGCAATAGCCTGGAGTCCTATGGGCAGGCCTTTTTTATCTTTTCCGTACGGGAGTGAAATTGCCGGTACACCTGCCACATTCGCTTGAACAGAAAATAAGTCCGCCAAATACATTTCCAGGGGGTTGTCGGTGAGTTCACCCAACTTAAAGGCGGTTGTCGGGGCCGTAGGCATCAGCACAAAATCATACTCCGTCAAAACAGCCTTGGTCTTCTCGCGAATTACTCGTCTCACTTTCTGGGCCTTGGTATAATAACCGTCGTAGTAACTGGAGCTCAATACAAATGTGCCGAGGAGAATTCTCCGCTGCACTTCTTTCCCAAACCCTTCGCTCCGGGTTTTTTTGTACAGTGATTCTAAATCCTTTGTTTCCGGACTGCAATAACCATACCGCACGCCGTCGTAGCGTGAGAGATTAGCGCTGGCTTCGGCCGCAGCCAGGATGTAGTAGGTTGGCAAAATATACTCAAGTAGTGGGAAGTCAATTGCTTCAACGGTATGGTCCATAGTCCGCAGTACAGCGATGGCTTCCTGAATGGACTCCTTTATTTCCGGTTGTAGCGCTTCGGATTCTACGGTATTGCGAATATAAGCGGCCTTAAATTTTTTTGGTTGTTTTAATTCACCAGAATAGGAGGGCACGGGTTTCTGTGAGACCGTGCTGTCAAATTCATCCGCTCCAGCAATTACCTCCAGGACAAGCGCTATGTCCTCCACGTTTTTTGCAAAAACACCTATGCAGTCAAATGATGATCCGTAGGCGACCAGGCCGAAGCGTGAGATGCGTGAATAAGTAGGTTTTAATCCGATCACGCCACAAAATGCCGCCGGCTGACGGACGGAGCCACCGGTATCCGATCCGATTGATACCTGGCACATATCGGCTGCAACGCCAACTGCCGAACCTCCGGAAGAACCGCCGGGTACGCGCATATTGTCAATAGGATTTAGAACGGGTCCGAAGGCTGAGTTCTCATTGGACGAGCCCATGGCAAACTCATCACAATTTTGTCTGCCGATGATAATGGAATCTTCATCCAGGAGTCGCTGCACAGCGGTTGCATTGAACTGGGAAATAAAGCCATTGAGGATTTTACTGCCGGCCTGCAAGGGGTGGTCTTTGTGGCACAGAACATCCTTCAGGCCGATTACCATGCCCGCGAGTTTGCCGGCCGAGCCATTCTTTATTTTCTTGTCGATCGCGGCGGCGCGTATCAACGCTTCCTCCTCGTATACGCTTAGAAACGCATTGAGGTGAGACTTTTCATGGATATTGGAAAGATGAAACAGAACCCGATCGACACAAGAAAATGCTCCAGTGCGAAGGTTGCTCTGAATTTCTGAAAAGCTAAAATAGTTTTTCAACGTTTACTTGCCGTCATCGAGCTGGCCTGCAGATTTGCCAGCATCCTCCACTTCTTTCTTCACTTCATTCATGGAGTCTTTGAATTCACGCACACCTTTGCCAAGGCCCTTCATGAATTCGGGAATTTTCTTTGCGCCAAAAAAGACCAAAACAAATATTCCAATCAGCAAGATTTCCTGGAAACCAACGCCACCTAAGAACAAAAGGATCGCTTTCATCTGTTAATAATTTATTTTTTTAATGTTTTCATGTCTGTCGGCAGACTTGGAACTCGCCACCAATATCATACCAAGGGAATTAATACAACATTGTGGGTCATTTCATCTAATAATTTTTCCTTGTAAACTCAAAATTAGGCTAAAAATTTGAATTTCTTCCACCATTTGTCATCAATCATGGAGTGGAAACTGCCCAAAAAGGCCAAAATTAATCTTTCAGCCATGTTTGTGGATCCAAAGCAGTTGTGTTCTTCCGGATTTGAAACCTCAATTCTGAAATACCTTCGCTGTTGACCAAAACACGGCCGATTTCCTGGTTAGCGGTTAGTTTCTGGCCTTTCTTTACAAACACCTCTTTCAAGCCAGAATACACGGTGAAATATTCTCCGTGACTAATGATAATGGAACTTCCCAACGTAGGTATAAACGCAACGGCGCGCACTTCTCCCAGGAAGATGGATTTTACTTTTTCACTCTGGGCAGTCTGGATATTAATACCGTCATTTTGGAGAACAATGCCTTTCAATACAGGATGATTTTGCCGTCCAAATTTTTGAGAAATAAATCCAGAGGCCGGCCAGGGGAATTTACTTTTGTTTTCTTCAAAGGAATTAGAGAGGGCTATCAGACCTTCGCTGACACGGGTGGGTTCCTTACTCTTATTTTTAGCTGCTGCTTCTGCTGCTGCTTCACGGGCGGCACGTTCCATTTCTTCACGAATGATATCGTTGATTAGTTTGTCAAGTTTTGCCACTGCCAATTTCGATTCGTCGAGGTCGTTTTTCAGCCGCTTTTCTTCCTTCGTCAACGAGCGGACAATGATATTTTGCTTTTGTTTTAGCCCTTCGAGGTTCTTTTTTTCTGTCAATTCTTCATTCAAAAGTTTGTTCTTGTCATCTTTCTTGCCTTCAATGACAAGCACTTGCTCGGCCAATTGTTCCTGAACCTTATTGATAACCGCTGCCTGTTCTTTCCGTGCAGCGCTGTACTGCTCCATGTATTTCATCCGCATGGCCAATTGGTCAAACGTTGCAGCGGAGAACAGAAACATCAGTTTGGAAACGCCTCCACTGGTCTTCTGAGCCGAAAACACCATCGCAGCATATTCTTCTTTCAACCTGCTAAGGTCGGTCTGTAGCGCCTTTAGAATTTCATTGTTCTCACCGATGTCCATCAACATCAGTTCGATTTCAGATTGAATGGAAAGTATCAGCGCTTCCTGTTGAAGAATGCGTTGCATAAGTGCCGACAATGCACCCAGAGAATTCTTCTTTTGTTGTGATGTTTCTGAAAGTATTTTTTCGGTCTCCTTGATTTTATCAAGGTTTTCCTGTTTTTCCTTTTGCAGTTGGTTCTTGTTCCGTTGGGCCCCGGCGGGGGTGACCCAAAGGACAAAAATCAAAAGAAAAAAAACGTGACCTCTACCGGCGATCATATTTCCGTGGAATATTAAACGGAAACTTCAATTCTTTGCTCCCTACCTCTGCTTTGTTATACTCCAGCGTAATCGTAGTGTTCAATAGACCTTTGGCCGTTTTGTAGAAGATGCTGACACCACCGTTAAAGGGATATATTTTATCTCCTACCGGCTGGAAATTGGAATAATTCATGGTGATTGAATTATTTGTGTTTTCTTCTTTCATTTCTACCTTTTCAAGTTTGCGGCTAGCAGCATTTATATAATTCTTAACGTTCACGGTGCCTCGTTGTTGTTCTAATAAATTGAAACTTGGACCTTGTGTGATTTTATCGGCATCGGAGCGTGGAGCAATCAGGTTGCCCAAAATGACAGCTTGGATCGTATTGTAGTTAACTTCAAAATTAAACCGGCTGGAAAGTTCCTTGTAGTCAAAAACGTAAATTTCTTTGTCTAGGGTACTCACAATCGTGATGGAGTCACGGTTGATGAGGGCCTTGCCACCTTGTACGCCGATCACCGAAAAGGTCATCCAGATCACGCTGTCTTTACGAATGCGGATGTGTGCCTTGACGTCCCGCTCTTTTTTATCGTCCCTGAATACCATTCTCGCCTTACCATGAAAATATTCAAAGTCAATTTCCTGAATTTCAAGGGTAGGGGGAGAAATAGCCGGGATAATTTTTTTGCTGCACGAAAACAGCAGCACGACAAAGGCACAAGCGACAAAAGCCGGATTTTTCATGGAGGGGCTAAGGTAAGGCTTGTAAGTAAAAAACAATAGCCTTATGAAACCATTAATACAACCTGCGATTGGCAATCTTCTTGTCAATGAGGTCGTGCTGAGAGGTTAAAGAACGGGCTTTCTCCCATTGCTTCACAGCACTCTCCACGTCACCCAATTGAAACAGAATGTCCCCATAGTGCTCAAAATGAGTAGAAGTGATGTCAGGCTGACTCATCGCGCGCTCCATCACTTTCCGTGCTTCGCGGTATTTTTCCCGTGTGTACAATACCCAGGCGTATGTGTCTAAAAATGAAGAACTATTCGGTTGAATCTTAGTTGCCAGAGCTGCCATTCGCTCCGCCTTTTCAAGGTTTTCTTTTCGCAAAGCGAGGTAGTAACTGTAATTATTAAGGACAATATCATTATTTGGATTGAACGCCAGTGCCTCATCGTATGCCTTGTCGGATTTGAGGTAGTCCTTCATTCCGTTGTAGGCCCCGCCCAGCATTCCGTTGATTTCATTCACCAGGGCCGGATTATTGGGGGAAAGCTTTTTTGCCTGCTCCAGAGCAGTGGTCGCTGGACGGTATTGCCCTTTGCGGAGATGACCAAAGCCATTAAAATAATGCATCAAGGCCTGGTTCGGAAAGATTTCAAGTCCCTGTTCCGAGTAAAAGATGACGCTGTCGAACTTGTTTGTCTCGGATTCAAGTGCCAATAAGTTTTGCCACGCTTCGAAACTGGCTGAGCCTTGTTGAACGGCCGTGATGTATTCCCGTTCGGCGTCGTCGTTTCGTTTGAGGGCCTGGTAGAGATTGCCCCCAACGATGTGCACATTCGGATCATCGGAATGGCTTTTGTTTAATTGATCAAAGAGCCCAAGAGCAAAAGATTCTACCTCCGGATCTGAAATATTTTTTGCCTGATTTTGAGCAATCAAGGAAATATAGGTACTCAATACAATCACTTTTGAACTAATATCAACAGCAGGATCAGGGAATGCCTCCTTCAAGATTTCACGTGCTTTTTTTTCCTGACCACTTTCGCGGTAAAAGCCAGCTAGCAAAACCTTCGCGGGGCCAGCCTCGGGATGATTGGTGATAAATTTTTCCACCGCTTCGATCGCTTTTTTCTGCTGACCTTTTTGGGCGAGCGTTTCAGCGAACCCCATCACATAACGCTCTTCGTCGGGATTGGCAGCCAGAAGCTTTTCACCTTCTGCGATCGCTTCATTTACTTTTCCAAGTTCGAGATAGATTTTTTGTTTCTGTAGTGAGGAGACTTCATTAATACCCAGAAGATTTTCAGCACGGTTGTAAATCTTAATGGCGTCATCCGGCTTTTTATCATATTGGTATATCGCTGCCAACTCATATAAATATTCTTCCGTGCCTTTTATTTCTTTCATCAGCGTTTCCAGTGCTTGTTCGGCTTTCGGGAAATTATTTAATGCAGTATAAATCGACGAAGCAAGCAGGTAGAAATATTTGTTCTTTTTTTCCAGCTTCAAAGCATATTCAATGCTGAGTGCTGCACGTTCAAGATCATCCTCTTTATTGCTCTTGGAAAGTATCTCAGCGTTTTTGTAATAGACCGTTGGATTTTCAGGATTTAACTCGATCACTTTCTGAAAGCGCAAAAGTGCTTTGGTGTAGTCTTCCAGAATAAAATATCGTTCTCCTTCTGCGAAGAAATACTCAGCCTCCCGAAGTTGCATATCACCTGGACGGGTGTCAGCGGATTTTTTTCGCTTGTCTTTTTGTGAGTAAGCCGGTACGGCGAGTGCTATTAGTAGCAACAAGCAGACGATAAGGCTCTTATGATAAAGGAAATTTTTCACCGGACTACACTATAATCGCCAAGACTTGCATCGGAAGACTGGCCCTCAAAATTAACGAAATTTCCAAACATAGCGTTTTCCAGCCGAGCCTTCGTAATCACGCAATTCTTCTGAATAATGGTGTTGGCGATCGTGGAGTCTTTGATTACCGTAGAATCGCTAATGGAGACAAACGGGCCAATGGTTGAATTCTCGATTATGACATTTTCACCCAAAAAAACCGGAGGCACAATCGTTGAATTAATGCTTTTTGCAGTGGAAGCAATCAGTTTTTGATCTTTGATGAATGTTAAATAACGCTGGTTGGTCAGCACCATATTATCCTTGTTTCCACAATCCAGCCATTCCACAACCTGACCAGTGACAAATTTGGCGCCTTTTCGTTTCATGTTTTCAAGGGCGGTTGTAAATTGGTACTCGCCCTTTTCTTTGACGTTGTTGTCCAATAAATACTGCATCTCATTTTTTAAAAATTCGCCGTCCCTGAAAAAGTAGATGCCAATAATTGCCAAATCCGAAACGAAAACAGTTGGTTTCTCAACCAATTCGCTGATCGTACCACTGCTATCAAGTTTCACAACGCCAAATTGTGAAGGGTCCTTTACTTTTTGAACCCAGATAATCCCGTCTTTAGCGGTGTCTAGTTTGAAGTCGGCCCTGAACAGCGTGTCTGCAAATGCAACGATGATTTTTCCTTTCAGAATCTCGCGGGCAAATAGAACAGCGTGAGAAATTCCCATCGCTTGTTCCTGATAGTAAATTTTTCCCTCCGCGCCAACCGCGCTTGCAACAGCTTTAAGCTCATCCTCCACTTGCTTACCAAAAGAAGGATGAATGATAAAACCGATGTTTTCAATTGTCTCCGGGCACACCTTGGCAATATCTTCCACAAGGCGGTGTACAATCGGCTTTCCCGCAATAGGAAGAAGGGGTTTGGCGGTAGTGAGTGTATGGGGACGAAGGCGCTTGCCTAGTCCCGCCATGGGGATGATTATGTTCATGGTAGATTAAATTAAAATACCTTAAAATATCATGCCTAATATTGGTTCAATCGTGATGGAGATTGAACCACTCAGACAAATTTAATTAAAATTGGGGTTTTGCCGTGTGCGGTTTTTTCTTTTCCAGCAGATACACCATTCCCACAAACAACAGGAGAACAAGTGCGTGAAATCCTGTAGCCAAGTATTGATTGGGGAACTCAATCAAGTTGACAGTATAAACCAGCAACAACGTAACCATAATGTACCCGAGACTTTGTATAACCGAATAGGGAATCGGGTAAAACTTTTGGCCGGTCGCATAACACGCTACTGCCATACTGAAGTAACAAATCAAGGCTGCCCAGGCACTACCCTCAAATCCCAACAATGGAATGAGTGAATAGTTTGCGCCGATAGTGACAATGGCTCCTCCCACGGTGATCCAGGTACCGTAATACGTTTTATCGGTGACTTTAAACCAGACACTAAAATTGTAATATGCTCCGAGACACAAATAGGCGAGTAATAAAATGGGAACAATATAAAGCCCTTGCCAATAGTCAGGTGCGATAAAATATTTCAGCATGTCGAGGTTAATGCATACCGATAGCAGAAAGAAGCAACACGTGATGATGAAAAAATGATTTACCCTGGCGAAGAGCGCGGGAGAATTTCTATTGGCAGCATTTGAAAAGAAAAAAGGTTCGGCAGCAAACCGGAAGGCCTGAATGCCCAGGCTCATGAGTACCGAATATTTATAACACGCTCCAAAAATACCAACGGCCGCTTTGTTGGAAAGGTTTGGGTAAAAATTTTCCGGCAGCCACCAATCAAGTGTCAGGCGCGAAAACATCTCATTGGTCATACCAGCGGCGCCCGATAGCATCACGGGATAGGCATATTGAAGCATTTGGGGAGAAATTTGCCGATCATAAACAGGACGCCAGGAAAGTAGCGTTTTGGCAAAAAATAAGATGTAAAAAGCGTTCGCTACCAGGGTAGAAAGAAACACATATCCAATACCGACAGCAGGATCATATTTTATTTTCAGAAAATAGTACGTCAGTGCCAGCAGCAATAAGACATTGATGATTTTAGCCGTAGCGAACTGCAGCGCTTTTTTCTCCAATCTTAACCGCGCAAAGGGAATCGCGACCGCAGCATCCAATAGCATGACCAGCGTCAGCCAGATGATGAATTCAGGATGCCCATCCACTCCAAGAGCAGAGGCGATGGGGGACGCGAATACAATGAATAGTATAGAAAGCGGAACACTAATGTAAAGCACGGATGACTGGGCGAGGTCGAAGATTCGTTTAGAGTCTGCTCCCGGTTTTGTAGCAAAGCGAAAGAAAGCTGTCTCCATACCAAACATGTAAATAATGTTCATGAATCCAACGATTGCATGAAGTTTTACTACAACTCCGTATTCCTCTGGCCTGAAAACGTAGGTATAGAATGGGACTAGCAAAAAACTCAACATCCGGGGCAGGATGGTGCCAAGTCCATAGAGCGCGGTTTCTCCCGCCAGCTTCCTGATTTTTGACATACTACTTCGCTTGTTACTTAGGGCAACCTAACTTGTGATCTTATACCGTATGAATCAACTACTTACACCGCCATTTTGTCGCACAAGCTACGTAGTACACAGTAAAAAGTTGAAAATAACTTTAAAATTTCATCTTCGCCCGCAAATGTGAAAGGTAGTACCCTTTAAGGACCTATTGACGGGACATTTATTTAAGCGCGTCTCTTCCATATAACACGGTTTCGGAAAGCTTCAAAAACACCTTTTCATTGGCCTCATCCTACCTTCTCCGGGGGAGAAGAACTAAGGAGTTTTTGAAGCTTTCCTTAAACACATTTTCTGTTATCTTTCCTGTGTTCCTCGCTGGGACACCCAAGAATTTTGGTAAACGAAAAAAAGTATGGGAATTTTGAAAAATTTGCAAGATTGATTTAAAGGACGGCTTAAAATGAGGCGATTTCTGGGACACCCAACAGCAACGAAAAAACCGCTCTGACACTATCAAATTCCGCGTTTTTTGGAAATTATAAAAAAACCGAGGAACTCAGGAGCGCGTCTCTTCCATATAACACGGTTTCAGAAAGCTTCAAAAACACCTTTTCATTGGCCTCATCCTACCTTCTCCGGGGGGAGAAGAACTAAGGAGTTTTTGAAGCTTTCCTTAAACACATTTTCTGTTATCTTTTATCAAAGCCTTATCCGGGATGGTGGGGTCTTAAACAAATTAACGATCACCAGCAGGAATTAGATATGTTCCTGGAAGCTAATGGACCTTATCTGGTATCGCGTGATTTTCCGGCCTATCACTTGGTGTTGAAGATTATTGTTCAGTAGCAAGTTCTTTTTTCAAATTTTTAAGTATGTCATCGGTCATTTCATCAAGACCATACTGGTTGCTCCAACCCCAGTCTTTTCGTGCTACGGAGTCGTCAATGCTTTTAGGCCATGAGTCAGCAATGGCCTGCCGGAAGTCAGGTTGGTAGGTGATGGAAAAATCCGGAATATGTTTTTTGATCGAAGCGGCGATTTGTGCCGGGCAAAAGCTCATAGAAGAAATATTATAACTGGTGCGCACGTTCACTTTTTCAGCGGGCGCTTCCATCAGGTCGAGTGTCGCCCTTACGGCATCTTCCATATACATCATGGGTAGGTAGGTGTCGGCAGCGAGAAAGCACTCGTATTTTTTCTCCTGAACTGCTTTGAAATAAATATCGACGGCATAGTCGGTAGTGCCTCCCCCAGGCGGAGTTTTCCAGCCGATGAGCCCGGGATATCGTAGGCTTCGCACATCCACACCATATCGCCTGAAATAATATTCACACCAGAGTTCACCAGCAAGTTTTGTGATGCCATAGACCGTGGTGGGGTCCATGATGGTGTCCTGCGGTGTATTTTGTTTCGGTGTAGTTGGACCAAATGCAGCGATGGAGCTGGGCCAATAGACTTTGTGAAGTTTCATTTCGAGCGCTGCTTCCAGCACAAAAAGCAAACTATCCATGTTTAGCTTCCATGCCCAGCGCGGGTCTTTTTCTCCTGTTGCTGAAAGCAGTGCGGCGAGATGGTAGACTTGCGTGATGTTGTTTTTCTTTAATGTGTCAAACAGCTTATCACGCTGCAGGACATCAAACTTCTCATAGCGGCCTTCTTTCAAAATCCCGGTAGCATCCTTAATGTCCGAGGCGATCACGTTGTCCTGGCCGTAAATTTTCCAAAGGCCCTGAGTTAGTTCGCTGCCGAGCTGGCCGCCGGCCCCGATGAGTAGAATAGTGGTTTTCTTCATTTGCGCTTAGGCGCCAGAACTTTTAGCGCCTAAGTGCGAAAGTTATCAAAATTTCAGATTTACGCCGGGCCCGGTTAGATTTGTTACGAAATCCCTGATCACGACCTGACAAATCCTTAACCATACCATCCGAAAATTCAACTGACTATGTATAAAACACTTCAACCGGTTTTACAAAAGGAACTTCAGTCCATTCGTGAGGCCGGTCTTTATAAAAAAGAGCGGATTATCACTACCCCCCAGGGCGCCGATATCAAAACATCGGATGGAAGAGAAGTAATTAACTTCTGTGCAAACAATTACCTTGGATTATCGTCTCATCCGCGTGTTCTGGCCGCTGCGAAGCGCACCATGGATACGCATGGTTTTGGTATGTCGAGTGTGCGTTTTATTTGCGGCACGCAGGATATTCATAGGGGGTGGCAGCATCAAAATAAGCTCATTTTTGCAGGATTGTAAATTGAAACGTTTCGTCCTCAAATCTTCTGTCAGCAAAAGTCCAAAGCTGATCATCCCCCAACGCACGGCTGCATCATATTATCTCCCTCTCTCCAATCAAAGCAAACAGATAGCTCCTCCTGTGAACAAGATATCGCCATCGTCGCGGACAACAACAGCAGCGGCGGCGGCAGCAACAGCCTGAAGTCCAAGGACATGGAGGCC
>JANXYC010000135.1 GCA_025350305.1 Cyclobacteriaceae bacterium
GACATGACCCGGAAAGCATTATTTGTACTTGACAAAAACAACCTCCCGACTTTCAAGGAAAATGCACTCAAGCGCGCGAAGGAATTCGACATTGCAAATATCCGTCCGCTCTACGAAAAGGTATACCAGCGGGTACTGGACCAGGTTGCGGCAAAAACGCATTAATGAATGAGTTGAAAAAATCAGCAGACAAGGTTAACTTTGCAGGCTTTTAAAAGTTAGTGCTATGTATAGTGAAATAAAACCGCAGAATAAGGGAACCAAGCAGCTTTTCAAAAACCCAGTTTTGGAGAAACTCAGCCGTACCCATATCTCGGTACCACTGATCATCTTCTTTACATATGCTGCTGCTTTGCTTTATTGGAGCGTTACCCACACCACACTTTCCATAGCAACTACTGTCACCATGTTTTTTATTGGTGTGATTTCGTTCACGTGGGTGGAGTACAACGTTCATCGGTATGTTTTTCACATGACAGCCGATACAGAAAAAAAAGCGAAGGCTCAATACACCATGCACGGTGTGCACCATGAGTTCCCAAAAGATAAGACACGGTTGGCGATGCCTCCGGCGTTAAGCATTACCATCGCCACCCTTTTACTTTTTGTCTTTCGTTTGATTTTGGGGGATTTTGTTTTCTCCTTCTTACCTGGCTTTTTGGTTGGATATGCCGGCTATCTTTCAGTTCACTACATGGTACACTCTTTCCAGCCTCCAAAAAATTTCTTCAAAGCGCTTTGGGTAAATCATGGATTGCATCATTATAAAAATGGTGAAATGGTGTATGGAGTTTCTTCTCCGTTGTGGGATTACATCTACGGAACGATGACCAAGCAGCAGTAGATGAGAGTTGAGAAGTCGATAATCGACATACTTATTCCCAACTTCTCACTCCTCAACTCCTAAATTTTTTAAGGGAATTCTCTCTAGATTTTCGCCTTGTTGACGTCAATTTTCTGTGATGCCTTTGAATACGTAGAGCACGTATAGGAGCTGCAGGATGACAATACAATCGCTGCCGCCAAAACCATCAGAGTAACTGCTTTTTTCATCCTTTTTTCATTCGATATCATAAAAGTAGACGTTTTTTTGTGGGAACTTATTGTGTCCAACACGAATTTTACTTTCTAGGTTCCACAGAAGTAAAAAACAACAGTTTTAGCCATTTTATGAAACAGAAACCGTTGATTAATGGTTAAGTTTAAATCATCATTATCCATTCACCGTGTTAGGCTACCGATTTTCCAAATATACACCTCCACCAGAGGGCCCTCAGCGTGATTTCGAACGATTGCTGAAAGTTTTTATGCAGTTGATATTAATTACCGCTGGCAATGTGGCAGAGGCCCTGCAATGGATGACCGAGGTTGACCGGCAGCACAAACTGACCAATGACAAGTACGGCATGGGCGACTTCATTGAAGACCTTAAAAAAAATGGCTACATCTCAGAAGATGGCCCTAAAGGTGAGTTTAAACTCAAGCCAAAGAGCGAGCAAAACCTTCGGCAGTCGGCCCTTGAGGAAATCTTTGGAAAACTTAAAAAGACCAGGGGTGGTGAACACAAAACACACCATAACGGTCGCGGAGACGAAGCTACCACCGACCGGCGGGATTACGAGTTTGGTGACACCCTGGAACAAATTTCCATGACGGACTCCCTGAAAAATGCACAAATCAATCACGGTATTGATGACTTCCTCATGACCGAAGAAGACCTCGAAATAGTGGAGAATGAGTTTAAGACGCAGACTTCCACGGTGCTGATGATTGACATTTCCCACTCGATGATTTTATATGGCGAAGACCGAATCACACCCGCCAAGAAAGTGGCCATGGCGTTGGCCGAGCTCATCACCAAAAAATATCCGAAAGACACCCTGGACATTCTTGTCTTTGGCGACGACGCCTGGCAGATTGAAATAAAAGACCTGCCATATATCCAGGTCGGTCCGTACCACACGAACACGGTGGCAGGGCTTGAATTAGCCATGGACATCCTGAGACGAAGAAAGAATTCCAACAAGCAAATCTTCATGATCACCGATGGCAAGCCAACCTGCATTAAACAGGGAATCAAGTATTATAAAAACAGTTTTGGCCTCGACACGAAAATTCTCAACCAAACGCTGAACCTGGCTGCCCAACTCCGAAAAATAAAAATTCCCGTCACAACCTTCATGATTGCAACAGATCCCTATTTGAAAGCTTTCGTGCGCGAGTTCACCAAAGCCAACAACGGAAATGCTTATTACAGTAGCTTGCAAGGGTTGGGAAATCTTGTTTTCGAAGATTTCAAGCGTAACAGGAGAAAGAATTTTTAGTTATTTCTGATGAACGATTGGCTCATCGTAAAGGTATCAACTACAACAAAATAAAATGGATTATAAAAAAATCACGACGCTGGGTCAATTGAAGTCCGAAGGCTACCAATCGAAGCCGATCAAGGAAGAGTTGAGAGCCAACCTGATTGATAAGCTGAAAAAGAAAGAAAATGTTTTTGAAGGCATTTGGGGCTATGAAGAGACTGTCATTCCAGACCTCGAGCGGGCCATCCTCGCCGGCCATGATATAAACTTGCTGGGCCTCCGTGGACAAGCCAAGACCCGCCTCGCTCGATTAATGGTGAATCTGCTGGATGAATATGTTCCGGTGATCGAGGGCTCTGAACTAAATGATGACCCCCTGAATCCCATCTCACGCTTCGGCCGCGATATGCTCGCAGCGCGGGGCGATACTATGCCCATCAGCTGGCTCCATCGCGACGATCGCTACACCGAAAAATTGGCTACTCCTGATGTCTCCATCGCTGACTTGATCGGTGACGTTGATCCAATCAAAGCTGCTTCACTCAAACTACCGTACTCGGATGAGCGGGTGATACATTTTGGTTTAATTCCACGTTCCCATCGCTGCATTTTTGTGATCAATGAATTGCCCGACTTACAAGCCCGCATTCAGGTAGCCTTGTTTAACATTCTCCAGGAGGGCGATATTCAAATTCGGGGATTCAAGCTACGGTTACTATTAGACCTGCAATTTGTGTTTACTGCTAACCCAGAAGATTACACTAACCGCGGTAGTATCGTCACTCCCTTGAAAGACCGGATCGACAGTCAAATCATCACCCACTATCCTAAGACGATTGAGATTGGTAAAAAAATTACTGCACAAGAGGCCCGCATCAATGCAGATCAGAAGAAAGCGGTATCCTTGGTTGAAATAGCGAAAGACCTGGTGGAACAAATTGCCGTGGAGGCCCGCAAAAGTGAATACGTGGATGCCAAGAGCGGTGTGTCTGCACGGCTTACTATTTCAGCATACGAAACACTGATCGCAGCTGCTGAACGAAGGACGATCATCAACAATGAAAAGACCACCGTCATTCGAATTACCGACTTCGTTGGCGTCATCACCGCTATCACGGGTAAAGTAGAATTGGTTTATGAAGGCGAACAGGAAGGCCCGGGAATTGTAGCACAAAACCTGGTAGGCAAAGCCATTCGAACACAATTTTTGACCTATTTTCCCGATCCGGAAAAATTCCGGAAGCTAAAAGAGAAAAGTCCCTACAAGAAAATCACGACTTGGTTTGGCGATGGTAACACGTTAGACTTACTCGGTGATATGACCAACTCTGAGTACGAAAAGAATCTAAGGTCTGTGCCAGGCTTGCCGGAAGTGGTGAATGAATTTCAAAAAAGTCAGGATCCACTGACGAAACTGTTTTTGATGGAGTTTGTCCTGCATGGACTTGCCGAATATAGTCTCATCAGCAAGCATTATCTAGCCAGGGGCCTCCAGTTCAAGGACCTTATCAGCGGCATGTTTAGTGTGCCGAAAGAAAGTGATGATGATGATGAAGCTTTTGGCAACCGCATGAATTAAATCCCATCACCCCCATTTGGAATCTGGAACCTGGAAGCTTGAATATGACACGCTCTGAATCCATTGCCTATGATGCGGAGAAGGTTGTTGAATTGCGCAGACTGGTGAGGCAGGGAGAAGGTCAGTATCTCGAATTCAAACGCAAAGATGAAGGGAATGTTAAGGATTGGCATGATATTGAATCCTTAAAAACAGTATGTAAAGTTTATGTTTGGAATGTCACAATTGAAAACCAAATCACTAATAATTCTGAAAGCATTCTGGAAATCAATGGCCTCGATTTTGGAGCTGCTAACAATTTAGTACTTGAAAAATCCGATCCTAAATTTCCTCCGCTGCTTAAGGTTAAAGAAAATTCCATTTCTTTTATCGATGCAGATGGCAATAATCGCCTGGATGCCGGAGAGGAAGCTATTGTGAAGTTTGCTATTAGCAACAGCGGCAAAGGTCCGGCCAAAGGACTGAAGTTTAAGTATTCCCTCACAGGCACAGGTCAAGGTATCAAAGTTAGGCTTGGCTCGCTTCCGGTAATCGAAGTTGGCAAAGAGTACGTCATAAGTGTTACACTAAATGCAGGAATGGATCTGCTGAGTGGCGAGGCAAAGCTTAACACGCAGGTAACGGAACCAAATGGTTTAGATGCGCCTCAAGTAGAAGTCGAGTTTGCCACACTTGCCTTCCAGCCGCCAAGTTTAGTTGCGGCAGATGGGGTCTTCAGTTCTGAGACTGGAGGAAACCTAAGAGCCAATTATCCGGCGTCTTTGCTGGTGGTTGTTCAAAACACGGGAGTGGGAGTAGCAGAAGAAATCACTACTGAAATCCAACTGCCACAGAATGTGCTCAACCTAGGAGAAACAGCTTATAAAATTCCAGTTTTAAAGTCGGGAGAAAGCAGCAAGCTAAACTTTGACTTCATCGTGAACGCCCGCTACAGTTTAGAAGAGCTGCCAATAAAGATTATCCTCAAAGAGAAATACGGAAAATTCGGTTCGGAGAAAACATTTGTTGCTCGCATGAACCAATCGCTTGCTGTAACCCGGATCAGCGTGCAGAGTGAGGAGTTTAAATCAGCTACCGTAATCGCAGCTTCTTTGCATTCCGATGTTGACAGGGATATTCCTATAAACCTAAATCAGAGCACAAACCGCTTTGCGTTAGTCATCGGCAATGAAGATTACAAACGTTTTCAAACCGGCTTGCAAAGCGATCAAAATGTAGCCTATGCACGGAATGATGCTGCTGTTTTCAAAGAATACTTAACCAAGACATTGGGCTTTACTGAAAAGCAAATCTTTATGCTCACTGATGCCACCCGCGGCCAAATGAGCCGTGAACTTGAAAGGATAACGGAATTGGTAAAACTCACCCCCGGAGCAGAACTCATATTTTACTATGCTGGCCACGGACTACCCGATTTTGAAACGCGTCAAGGCTATCTAATTCCAGTGGATGTCACGGCTTCCAGTCTGAAAGATGCTATTAGCTTAAAGGATTTATACAGCAAGCTTGCTTCTTCAAAGGCGTCAAAGATTTTAGTGTTTCTTGATGCTTGCTTTAGTGGCGGAGGCAGAGGCGAAAATGGACTGTTGGCCGCTCGCACCGTGAAAGTAAAACCAAAAGGAGATATCGTAGAAGGTAACATCGTTGCCTTTACAGCAACCAGCGGAGAGGAAGTTTCCCTTCCGTTAGCCAGAGAGTCGCATGGCTTATTTACCTACTACCTGCTACGCAAGCTGAAGGAGACGAAAGGCAATGTTACACTGGATGAACTCAGAAACTACCTCGAAGCAGAGCTACCAAAAGCGTCACTGATCGAAAACAGCATGAAGCAAACACCTCAAGTATTGGTCGCGCCAGATCTCGGCGACAAATGGTTGAAGTGGAAATTGCAATAGCTATATTTTGTATCTTTGCTTTATGCTTACGGCAATCGACATTGAAAAAAAACTTAATGAACTAAAACCCCTGATTCAGAAGAAGTTCTTCGTGAAAAAAATTGGATATTTTGGTTCATTTGCTACAGGTGATCAAACTGAAAATTCGGATATCGACGTGCTCGTGGAGTTTTCGCAGCCCCTTGGTTGGGAGTTTTTTGATTTGAGCGACCTGTTGGAGCGAGAGCTTAATCGGAAAATTGATCTCGTTTCCATTAAAGCCCTTAAGGCTCCGTTGAGGGATGACATTCTCAGGCAGGTTCGGTATGTATGAACAGGCCAAGAAAGGTTGATCTCTATTTGCACGACATGATCACTTCCATGGAAAGAATAGCTTCTTATCTTGAGGGGCATACATTTGAATCCTTTCAGAAAAGCTTCATGGTGGTTGATGCCGTGATTCGCAACTTTGAAATAATTGGGGAGGCTTCCAAGAATATGCCCATGGAAATTCGGGAGAAATACCCCAATCTGCCGTGGCAAAAGATGTATCAGTTGCGAAATATTGTTTCACATTCCTATTTTGATGTAGATCACGAAACCGTGTGGGAAATTGCTAAAAAAAGTCTCCCTCAGAACCTTATTGATCTTAAAGAGGTTTTGGACAGAGAAACAAAAAACTAGGCTAACATCCTGGGTGGACAGGAGCATTAAAAACTGGCAGCGTAAAATGAGGAGTAAAACCAGCTTTACAATTCTTCTGGCTGCCTGCTTAATGGGCATTTCTTCTTGGGTTTTAAGCCAGCAAAGGCAAGTCGAAAATGTGAAAGGAGAATGGGTCATTTCTAATGACATCACTCCAGCAAAAGCACGCGAAAATGCACTCAACCAGGCTAAAGTTGAAGCCCTGCGCAAAGCCGGTGTTCCGGAAAAGGATTTTTGAGTCCACTTTGCAATACCGATCTGAAAATCTAAAACAGTCAAATGAAAAATTTGAATCACTTGTATCAAATGACATTACTGGTGAAATCCTGGGCTATAAGATAACCAGGGAACAAAAGAGTACCAATGAATATAACAATTGGATTTATGAAGTATGGATTGATGCCACGGTTATCCTCCACAAGAACTCCAAAGACCCGGGTTTTGAATTGGAGGTAAACAAATTTAGAGAAAATTATTCCTCCCCTGACAAACTTATTTTTGAAATTCAACCGCGAAAAGATGGTTATCTGACTATTTTCATTCTATCCGAAGATGGAAGCACTCGGTTATATCCTAATAAATTAGAAAGAAGCGAAAAATTGATAGGGCAAAAAGTCTATAATTTTCCCAGGTCAAAGGCTCTTGACTACGAGGTGGCAACAAATCTTGACTTTGAAATCAATTATGTACTCCTTTTATTCACCAAGCAAGAAATTCCATTTACAAAAGATGAGACTTCTGAAAATATCCTCCGCTTCATTGCAAGCATTGACCCTGCTGAGAAATGTCTGAAATCTTTTGCCATTAGCATCAAAAGGTAAAAAGCTACCGGTCAACCACTCCAGACTAGGTCATAACAAAAGATTAGCTCCAAATTATTGCTTTTTACCCTTCACTTTGCGTAGTTTATACCATCGATTGGATGCCGCGAAGATACTGTTCATACTTGCAGGGTGTTTCTTAAGTCCCGTAAGGAAGTGTCTTCGCGGTTTTGTTTTGTCCTGTCGGTAAAATTAGTTGATCGTTGTTCGTTTGTCGCCCTTCACTGTTGAATAATCGAGAACGAACAACGATCAACCAACAACGATCAACGCTTTTAAGAACTATTTTTTAATCTATGGTAAAAATCAAAAAAGAACGGAAAGTTTTCATACTCGACACCTCCGTCATCCTCTTCGAGCACAACAGCATTCTTAACTTTGATGAACACGATATCGGAATCCCGATCACGGTGCTGGAGGAGTTGGACAACTTCAAAAAGGGCAACGACACCAAAAATTTTGAAGCGCGCGAGTTTATACGCTTGATCGACAAACTGGCAAAAGACCAGATGCTCCAAAAATGGAACCCGCTCAACGGGAAGAGCAAAGGTAACTTCAAGGTGCTGATGGATACCGGCAGTAATGGCACCCTTGATGCCAACAAGGTCTTTAATGAACACAAGGCGGACCACCGGATCCTGAACTCCGCTCTTCTACTTCAAAAAGAAGAGAAAGACCGGAAAGTAATCTTAGTATCGAAAGACATTAACCTTCGGTTGAAAGCAAAATCGCTGGGCCTCCAGGCGGAAGATTATACCACCGGAAAAGTCCAGAACCTGAATTCACTCTACACCGGCAAGACAATCCTGGATAGTGTCGATCCTGATGTAATTGATCTGTTATATGAAAAAGGCTACTGCCCTCCGGAGGACTTGTTGGGTAATGCCAGTCTTACGAAGAACCATTACTATATCTTAAAAAGTGGAAAAAAGTCCATCCTCGCATTTTACAACTCTGCCAATGGCATGGTCGAGCATGTGGAAAAAAGATCGGTCTATGGCATCAAGCCAAGAAACGCAGAGCAGGCCTTCGCTATCCACGCCACGACAAAGCCTGAAATAAAATTAGTGACCATGCAGGGAGTAGCCGGCACTGGTAAAACATTGATTGCCCTGGCCGCAGCGTTAGAGCAAAAGCGAGAGTACAAACAGATTTATTTAGCGCGTCCCATTGTACCCCTGAGTAACAAAGACATTGGGTACCTTCCTGGGGACATTAAGTCAAAACTAAATCCCTACATGGAGCCCCTGTGGGATAATTTGAAATTCATCCAAAATCAATACAGTGAAAACGACAAGGAGTATTCGAGAATCACGGAAATGGTGACCAACGAAAAACTGGTGATCACACCCCTGGCCTATATTCGGGGAAGAAGCCTTTCCAATATCTGCTTCATCGTGGATGAAGCACAAAATCTAACGCCTCACGAAGTGAAAACCATTATCACAAGGGCAGGCGAAAACACAAAAATTATTTTCACGGGCGATATCTTTCAGATCGATACACCTTATCTGGACTCCCAAAGCAATGGGCTTTCTTATCTGATTGACCGGATAAAAGATCACGAACTCTATGCGCACATCACGCTCGAAAAGGGGGAACGGTCCGAATTGGCCAACCTGGCGAATGACCTGCTTTAAAGTTTATCCGTTTTTCAGATCTGAACCAATTGAATTCTTATCTTGAAAAGGAATTCAAAGCCGCCTTTTGATGGTAGCCTTTTAACGGAACAAAATAAATTGATTATTTCTTTCGGAGCACCTGCGCCATTGTTTCGCCAATTAAGGCGGGCGATTCCGCTACATGTATCCCACATTCACGCATCACTTTCATCTTAGCAGCTGCCGTGTCCTCTGCACCTCCAATGATGGCCCCTGCATGGCCCATGCGCCTGCCAGCAGGAGCTGTCTGACCAGCGATGAACCCGACGACGGGCTTCTTGTTTCCATTTTCTTTAATCCATCGTGCCGCGACGGGTTCATAATTTCCTCCAATCTCCCCGATCATGACGATCCCCTCCGTATCGGGATCGTTCATTAAGAGCTCTACTGCCTCCTTCGTAGGAGTGCCAATGATCGGATCGCCACCAATGCCTATTGCAGTCGTAATTCCCAGGCCTGCTTTCACAATTTGATCCGCCGCTTCGTACGTAAGGGTCCCCGATTTTGACACTATTCCAATACTTCCTTTTTTGAATACAAATCCTGGCATGATCCCCACTTTCGCTTCACCAGGCGTGATAATTCCAGGGCAATTAGGTCCTATCAATGTCACCTTCCGGTCCTTTACGTATTGCTTTGCCATCATCATATCTTTCACAGGAATACCTTCAGTGATGGCAACAATTACCTGAATACCTGCATCAGCTGCCTCCATGATAGAATCGGCCGCGAACGCCGGAGGAACAAAAATGATGGACACGTCGGCGCCCGTTTTTTCAACTGCCTCTTTCACAGAATTGAAGACCGGACGACCAAGGTGCACCTGACCACCCTTGCCCGGTGTGACGCCCCCCACTACGTTTGTACCGTATTCGATCATCTGGCCGGCATGAAACGTACCTTCTGAACCAGTAAAGCCTTGGACGATGACACGTGAATTCTTATTGACGAGTACGCTCATAGCAGATTGTTTTTTAGGGTGGTCTACAAAATTAGAAGAATATTATTGTCAGCCAAATAATGAAAAACCCCGGTCCGGAAGCGATCGGGACCAGGGTTTTGTAAATCAATGTAATTATTTATGGCTTGGGCGTGGCTAACTTATTTCTATAAAGAAATTCATCCCGCGCTTGTTTAAAGTCATCAACATCAGGTGCCATTTTGATCGCATCCTCATAAGAAGTGAGAGCATCTATCAACAACCCGTTTTGCTCATAGAATCCAGCCTGTATAAATTTATTAAACGCAGATTCTTCCTTCACCTCACCCGATATTTCGGTAAATGCTTTCTTCACGCGCTCCAAGTCTGCAGGCGAAAGTTTTTTAACCACTTTCCCTTCTGACTTTGTCTTTGCGTCTGCCTTGCTGGCCACTTCCACCAGAAACGCCGATTCATTGCTCAATTTGGGATCAGACAAATCAATTCGCAAAATCGTTTCGGGTGTTTCAAATTTGGCAAGATCTTCCTCGAAAATATTCTTCAGGGTAACGATATAGGGACCACCACTCTTAGGAGTTTCCCATTCCACCACCATTGATTTGCCAAAGATGCTGGCATTTTGAGGTGGCGGTAAGTAGACGCTAAGCATCGTAGGCTCTCCACGATGAACGGCCCCAGTTGCACTGAGGCGATTTTTCTTTGATTCCGCGGAGTTGCTACTTAAAATAAAATCGGTGTATTTATTGAGTACGCTCGCACCACCGCTTACTTTGGCAGCTAAATCAGCGACCTTATAACTACCGGCTTGCTTCAATTCCAGGGGTTTGCCGGTGGCATGGACCAATCCAAGGTATGAGTTCTCAGAAACCTTTAACTCATCGCCTGATTTGAGGCTGGC
>JANXYC010000238.1 GCA_025350305.1 Cyclobacteriaceae bacterium
GTGCACCAGGAAATCCCAGCCTTTCTCATTACAAATGTAAAACCGCGAAGCTGTCAGACGAATCAAATCATGTTTTCCATACAACGTTTGATGCCCGCGGCAACTTCGAGAGGGGTCGGTACGACCATTGACTGCGTGTGCACGTTGGTGCGACGCGCGCGAGCCCAGCGCGAACACCAACGGGTTGGGGAATCGGCAGTTTTACGCTGCATAATCATGTGGGTGCCTTTTTGGCGGACTTGCACAAATCCATTTTCTGTGAGAAGCTTGCAAACTCCTCTGCCACTGAAAACTTTCAGCTTACCCAATGGATACCTCGAGACGTGTTACGAAAACTTCTTCATGAAGCCGTTCACCGATTTCCTTACCTGACGCATGCTCAAAGAAAAGTTCAATGGCTTCCTTAAGACTTGCAGTCGCCTCCTCCACAGTTTCACCTGGCTGGCAATGTCAAGTTCCGGACAGAAGGAAACATATCCTTCGACTTCCTTTTCGATTACATCGGTGAACTGAAATTTCTTGTTCATAGATCAAATGCAAGCAAATTGATTTCAAGGTGTGGTTAACTGTGGTCAAAATATTTATCTTTACCTGATGCCCTTACTAATCCCGATTTCAAATATAACTCCATTAATCGTGGAAAGCTTCATCCTAATGAAATCAATATGTCCTCGTTGATTCAAGGATACGAGTACGATTTATTTATCAGTTATCGCCACAACGATAACCGTTCAGGCCGGGGTAACGGAGTTTGTAAAAAACCTGCAGGAAGAGTTATCCGCAACCATCAAAGAACCGGTTTCAGTTTACTTCGATATAAATCCACATGACGGACTTCTTGAAACTCACAACGGTGTGAACAGGCCATTGACTGTTTCTGACAATCCGGATAAGAATTTTAATAAAACTTTTTACCGTGACCAGGTAAACAAGGTGGCCAACGCCATTAAACAAATTCTTCAGAGCGTGAAAGGTAAAACAGCCGGGAAAGGTCAAAGTCCGCAAACATCAAATCCGCTCCCGTCTTCAAAAATAATTTTCAGCCGGCGTAGAAGGATGATCGCATACGTTGGACTTGCCTTGCTGATAATTTCTGTCTCTGTATTTCTGATGCTGAATACTTTTCGCAAAAACCTTTTTTCAACTTCCGCTGACAGATCGATTGCTGTATTGCCATTCGTGAACATCAGCAATGATCCGGAACAGGAGTATTTCAGCGATGGTCTTACCGAGGAGATCATTCTGCATCGGCTATAACCTTTAAGGGTACGCAAAAAAAGTTGGGCGAGATCGCTTCCGACCTGAAAGTAAAATATATTCTGGAAGGAACGGTTCGGAAATCAAATTCCGGTTTGGTTATTCAGGAAAAAGTGTCCCGCACAATCGTTGACAAGCTGAAGATAAATCTGACTTCCGGTGAAGAAAAGCTTATATTCAGACGTACCGTTGTGAATGTGCAGGCCTATGAGTTATTGATGCGCGCCAAACAGGAAATGCTGAAATTCGATGAACGCAACCAGGAGGAAAGAGCGCAGTTACTATACAATAATTTCTTTCAAGACAAGGAACATCTTTTCAGCAGTCTGATGGATGGCCTGATGAAGGGAATCAAAAAGGATACGGCAGGGGTTCGATCGATTCTTACAGATAGTACGTTTACCCAGGCAGCAAGTAAGGATTTCCAGTATGCACAATATAGTGTCATCTATATGTGGACAGGCTGGAAATGGATAATGAAAGTATGCGCTGGCTTAAAATTGCTGTTGGAAGAGGCTTCGTGAATTACCCTTTCCTTGCCAGACATGATCCTTCGTACCGGACTCTCAGAGGCAAAAAGATTTTAAGGAATTGATGGAACATGTAAAGAAAGAATGGGAAAATTTCGAAAAGGACACCCGGACAGCTCACTTTAAACCTTAGACTTCAATGCCTTCGCTCATTCCCAACTACGAATACGACATCTTCATCAGCTATCGCCACAATGATAACCCCTCAAAATAATCTATAGTTAAAATATTGCTATTTTTGATGTTAAGTTTTAACTATACATAAAATTTGTATGAAAACGTCAAATAAATATATTTCAAGGCCTATTTATCTGGATAGGATAAAACCATTCATTGGCAAAAATCTGATTAAGGTGCTGGTGGGCCAGCGAAGGGTCGGTAAAAGCTTCCTATTGCTCCAGCTGATCGACATCATTCGTCAGCAAGACCCCACCTGCAATATAATCTACATCAACAAAGAGCTTTTTGAACATGACAGTCTTCGGGATTATAAAGACTTGATGAAAAATGTAAATGCGCAAACCGTTAGCGGTAAGAAGAACTATCTATTCATTGATGAGATACAAGACATCGAAAATTTTGAAAAAGCCATTCGTAGTTTGCAGGCCAAAGGCGACCATGATATTTACATTACCGGCAGTAATGCCTTTTTGCTTTCGGGTGAATTGGCAACATACCTCAGTGGACGTTACATAGAGTTTAAAATTTTTGGACTGACGTATAACGAGTTTCTCACGTTTCATCAATTGCCCGATTCACAAGAAACTTTTCTTACCTACTTGCGCTACGGGGGCTTGCCGTATCTCATTAACATAAGCCTTACCGATGATTTAGTTTATGATTACCTGCGCAATATTTATGCAGCCATTCTTTTTAAGGACATAGTAGCGCGGCACAACATCCGCAATGTATCGTTGCTTGAAAATCTAGTGAGTTATGTGGCGGATAATGTCGGTAACCTTCTTTCAGCAAAAAGTATCAGCGATTTTCTAAAATCGCAAAAAATAAAAGTGACGCCCAATGTCATCCTCAGTTACCTCAGTTTTTTAGAACAAGCCTTTTTTGTTTTAAAAGTAAACCGTGAAGAATTGCGCGGGAAGAAGATCTTCGAGATCGGTCAGAAATATTATTTGGAAGATCTCGGTCTTCGGCATTCGCTATTGGGTTATCGCACTGCTGACATTGGCAAAATCTTAGAGAACATCGTCTACCTGCACTTGGTGATTGCGGGTTATCAAGTGCGCATTGGGAAATTCCAAAATAAAGAAATTGATTTTATCTGTACTCGTGGCGATGAAAAGATCTACGTGCAGGTAGCCTATTTAATTGCCGATGATGCCACTCGCAAGAGAGAATTTGGCAACTTGGAACTAGCGTATGATAATCACCCAAAATTTGTTGTATCGCTGGATGAGAATGCAAGCGGCAACATTGCAGGCATCAAACATGTCCACATTCGGGAGTTCATCAAACAACTTATTTGAATATCTTTGACGAATGTCTTCAATCCTTTCCACCTTCGAATACCTGCCTACCGTCAGGCCAAAGCCGTCAGGCTAAGACTTGTCTACTGCCAAGCATTTGACTCGCAAATGGGTGAAGGCGTAGAATCCCCTTTGGGATTCGTTGTCTTTTTTCCCATTTTTAAAGTGTTTTATTTTTAGAAGGGGCGACTTTTTTCGATTGTGTTCACCCCCTTCTTTCTCTTCAAAGATACCTATTAAGAGAAAGGAATCCGACAAAAGCCAAGGATTTTACAAGCAGAAATGCTGAGAATTTATCAGACGTTCTCGCAAAATATTTTGATGATAAACTACCAGCATCCGCCATTAAAAAAACGTATGGCTTGCGTTGGCAAATAGAACTTTTCTTTAAGATATGGAAATCGCAAGCGAATATTGACAAGGTGAAGGAAATGAAACTGCATAGATTTGAATGTCAGTTAATGGCCAAATTGGTATGGTTGATCATTCACTGGAAAATATTCTGTTACCTGGCAGAACATCTAGAACATAATCAAAAAAATAAATCCTGTCGTGTGTGGAAATATTACAAGCATGCTTTTAGAATAAACACGCTGGTGAGGGATATTATTGCCAAGCCTGACAGATTACTAATTCTGCTGCTTGACTTGACTAACATAGCCGCCAATCAATTTAACCTGGAAGAAAAAAATGGAAAAACAGCTCATTATAAAACACTTTCGGCAGCCTCATCGATAGGACCAGTTAATTCTCCGGAAAAATCACACGGAGTTCCAAGCAACACGAGATCACCGATACGCAAGACAGTGAGGCAAGCAAGTAGGATGAGCAGTAAATGATGTAAGTACAAGTTTACTACTATCACTCCTAATCACTTCGATAACACGCAGCAGGGAATCTATTTTTCCTTTCTGAACAAGTCTGTTTCGTACGGCACGAGTTACAGGCAAATGCCCCGCTTTCAGTGTTGCAGGCAAAACGTTCTGCGAAGCGTTGACAATACTTTTTACAATTGCATGAGCGATAGAAAAAACTATGGAATCGCTGTGGGCGCCCGAAACAATTCGTCCAGCCAAATGCTCGCCCCAGCCGCCAATACTGTTATGTGAATGCGTTGCCGACGGCGGGAAAAAAACAATCACCACAAGAACAGTGATTAAAATTAGGGTTGTTATTTTTCGACGAGACATACGCTGATGGTTCGATAATTGGAGTTGTATATTATTTGCATGCAGAATTTTCTATCTATTGTAAACCACAAGCCTTTCCTTTGGCCAATCTAAGGTTTCAGTCGAATTTACATGCATTTTTTTCTAGTCATCTTTGGCGCAGTAAGTTAGCACACTTTTTCATCGACACTTTCAATCAATTTGGTCAACAAGATCCTGAGGAGGTATTCAATGGTTTGCGGAAACAGATGTCAGCGGTCCGGAATCCCCAACAAAGGTCAGGCAGTTCTTGTTTCAGGGAGGAAGCTCACCTCAACGGGGAATAAAATACTCATTAATTCTTTTCGGTTCTCATTTCAATGATCACCATCGTGGTTTCCGATGTTTTTTGTTCTGGCACCATTATTTGTTCTGGGTAAGTACGCTTAAGAAGCTAATCATGAAACAGGAAGCTCATTTGGAGCATTCGGATCCTGTTGATTATTGCCGATGGTCAGTTCCGTTCGGTTAAAAGTTTCCAACACTAAAAGCACCACCATAGTATGGGGTAAGTGGTGATCATTAGAGGCAGTTCAGTCTGACAAATTAATACAAGAGGCTTAGCCCTTCCGGTAATTATTATGTTCTGTCAGGTCAAATATGTAATAACGTGTGTCTACAATAAATCTAAACTAAATCTAAATCCAAATTAAAATGAAAGTAAAAAAAGTAGTCCCATTCATTGCAATGCTTCTTGTTTTTTTAATAGCCGGTTGTAAAAAGGATAATGTGAGCGGGCCCCTCCCTACGGTGACCGCAACAAGCCCGATCAACCTGGCCACGAGCATTGCTATTAACAGTAAACTCACAGCAACGTTCAGTACTGCCATGGATCCCTCAACGATCACGGCCGCGAATTTTACGCTATTGCAGGGAACCGCAACAGTTTCTGGTGCAGTGACCTACGCCGGCACAACAGCCACGTTTACACCAGCAGCGAACCTTGTTGCCAATACACTCTATACAGCAACAGTTAGTAATGGGGTCAAAGACCTTTCTGGAAAAGCCCTCGTAAATAATTTTGTCTGGAGCTTTACCACAATTACAGATACAGTGCTGCCAACAGTGACGTCAACAGATCCGGCGAACAGTGCTACAAGTGTCACCCTCAATCACCTGATCGTTGCTACATTCAGCAAACCAATGGACCCTGCCACCATCACGGCTTTGACATTTACTGTAAAACAAGGTACAACTGCTGTCGCAGGCGCAGTAACCTACACGGGTACAACGGCTACGTTTACACCCGCAGTTGCCCTGACTCCCAACAAGGTTTATACGGGAACAATTACTGTTGGCGCGAAGGATTTGGCTGGCAATGCATTAGCCAGCAACTTTACTTACAGCTTTACCACCGGTAACGCACCCGACACTACGTTGCCCATGGTAAACTCAACCGACCCGCTCAACAACGCCACCGGTGTTGCACAAAACAAGGTTGTTGCTTTAGTCTTCAGTGAGGCCATGGATCCCTTAACGATCAGCGCTTCCACATTTACCTTAAAGCAAGGAACAGCGGCAGTTGCTGGTGCAGTCGCTTATTCCGGAACAACTGCCACGTTTACGCCTTCAACTACATTAACAGCCGGCACTGTTTACACTGCCGCGATTTCTATCGGTGCAAAAGACTTAGCGGGCAATGCACTTGCTGCTGGCACGGTATGGAGTTTCACAACAGAACTGTCGCCCTTGGTGAGTTCAACAGACCCACTCAACAATGCCATCGGTATTGCTCGTAACAAAGTAGTTGCCATAAACTTTAGTAAGGCAATGAATCCTTCAACGATCAGCATTTCGACATTTACCCTGGTGCAAGGAACAACACCGGTTTCTGGCACTGTGGCTTATTCTGGAACAACAGCAACGTTTACACCGACAAATCTTCTGATAGCCAGCGTTCCATACACGGCTACGATTACTACCGGTGCAAAAGACTTGGCGGGAAATGCACTTGCTGCTAATACAGTATGGGGTTTCACAACGGGTGGTACTACCTCAAGTCTGGCAGTGGTAGATCTTGGCGCAGCAGGCAATTACCTGATCCTTGCTAAATCAGCCATCACTAACATTTCGACATCCGCACTTACCGGAGACCTGGGCCTTAGTCCAGCAGCAACTTCGTATATCACCGGACTTGCTTTGACCAACGCGACGGGATATGCAACCTCAGCACAAGTGACCGGCCAAATATTTGCAGCCGACATGGCAAGTCCGACTCCCATGAACCTGACCACAGCCGTTAACAATATGATCACCGCTTATAACGATGCTGCCGGACGTCCTTCCCCTGACTTCTTAGAACTGGCCACTGGAAATATTGGCGGCAGAACGCTTACACCTGGTCTTTACAAATGGACCAACACCGTTACAATGCCAGCCGATGTTGTTATTTCGGGCGGTGCGAACGATGTATGGATCTTCCAGATTGCCGGAGACCTCACGATGAGTTCAGCGGTGAAAATTACGCTGAGCGGTGGCGCTCAAGCCAAAAACATCTTCTGGCAAGTAGCTGGTCAGGCTACCTTTGGGACAACCACGCACTTTGAAGAAATTGTTTTGTCGATGACCGGCATCACTTTCCAAACAGGAGCATCGATGAATGGCCGGGCTCTGGCTCAGACTGCAGTCGCTCTTGACATGAATACTATAACAAAGCCATAATGCATTAAAGGGAAATTAAAATCCCTATAGAAGCGGCCCTTAGGGGTCGCTTTTTTTTCAACAAGGTTACAAGAGAAGAACAAAAGATGCGACGAGGGCAAGCGAGGCAAATACTCAAATGGCTGATCTTGTAAGACAAGCGATGAGAGATGCTAAAATTTCTGTTGCTGTAGAAGCCTACAACAATGCGAATAAAAGATTTATTGATGTCGTGGTAATTCAGTCCGATAATCCGATAAGCAAGTATTTTGGCGCAGGTCTCCAAAAAAGCCTCTCTATTAAAAAGAGGTTTTTATTGTACCAAAGGCGGGAATCGAACCCGCACATCCGAGGATACACGATTTTGAGTCGTGCGCGTCTACCAGTTCCGCCACTTTGGCCTTTAACTAACATTACTCCAATACATCATTGCGCGCCTGCCCGCCGAAGCGTCTCGCGCAGGAGGGTCTACCAGTTCCGCCACTTTGGCTATTTGATGCTCTTTTCTGCTGCTATATGCTCCCTTTCTTTTTTTCCCGAACATCTCGCGGATCATTACCAATCTGTGTAGATCGGCGCGATCTGTGGAAACCTCGGTAAAGGGCTGCAAATATGACTAAAGTTTATTTTTTTTACAACCGTGATTTATTACTTCCGGTTATCGGTCTTTTCAAATGGATTTTTTACGATCGAATTCCTACCTTTAGAGCTATTAATTTAATCCATGAAAATTTCAAAACATAAAGTGGCTGCGATCCACTACACGCTAAAAGACAATGCTGGAAAGGTGCTGGATAGCAATGAAGGACATGAGCCACTCTATTATTTGCATGGAGAGGGCAATTTAATCCAAGGAATGGAAGAAGGTCTTGAGGGTAGAGAAAAAGGAACTAAGCTGAACTTAAATATAAAACCCGAAAAGGGGTATGGCGTTCGAGATGAAAAGCTTGTACAAAAACTTCCCCGCTCCTCCTTTGGAACTCAAAAAGTGGAGAAGGGCATGCAATTTCATTCCAACAACGGTGCGGTCGCGACCGTCACTGATGTGGCGCTCGACCAGGTGACCGTCGATGCCAACCATTCACTCGCGGGTCTAGAGTTACATTTCACTGTAGAGGTAATAGAAGTGCGTGAAGCAACTACTGATGAAATCGCACATGGCCATGTACATGGTCCTGGCGGACATCATTAGTTGAGAATGGAGAAGTCGGGAATGATAAGCCGCTTCTGTCACTCAATTCTCAACTTCCTTCTCCTCAACTCCTGCATTCACACCTTTCCTCGGTATTTCGTACTGATTGGTAGAACAAACATTGATTTTCACTTTCCATTTGACGGCACCTAAATCAAGATCGATTTCAAGGTACCGGTAGTATTAATTTTGCAAGACTGCTGACAACCGATGGTGAAGTCGTGTATGGGCACTTATACGAAGGTTTTAAAAAAAAAGTGCCGTTTCCATGCCGATAACGATTCAAAAAGGCACCCATGTACTGTTTCTTCTGATTTCGTCAAATTTATACCTGCTCCCCATGCTACCTTGATTCAAATGGGGTTCCCCAGCTTTTTGGACAGGTCCAACAGGGGTTATTGATCGTGTGGAGGCAGGAAATTGGTAAAACCTTGCGGCAATTAACAACTGGCAATCCCAGCAGGATACAATCAAATTGCAGAATTGCTCTTAATATGAAGGTTCACTTTGAAAAACGCGTCCTCGCAGGATTTATCATAACCATAATTGTTTTGGTAATACTGGGTGTATTTTCATTCAACAGTACCCAGCGGCTCATTGATACGGCACGATTGTTATCGCATGCCTCCCGGGTGATCAGTAGCGCTGACCAAATCACAGGACTTTCTGTGGACATAGAAACCGGACAACGGGGGTTCACCATTACAGGCGATACAACTTTCCTGGAGCCGTTTACAATCGCTTCAAAAGTCATGGCCAGACATTTGAGCGCACTTGATTCCCTTACTATCAATAATTCGCTTCAACATGCAAAGGTGAATGAGCTCCGTGGCCTTATCGACAAACAATCCGTGTGGACCCGGTATATTATTCAAGTACGCAACGAAGGATTCGAAAAAGCACGCGACCTGATAGCGGCGGGCGAAGGGAAACGAACAACGGATGCCATCCGGGCGTTAGTCAAAAATATACAGACGGAAGAACGCGCCTTGTTTAGAAAGGGCAATACAATCTCAAGCCAACATCTACAGCAGTTTCAATATTCCTTTACCGGCTTGGCAATTGCGATTACCCTCATTATTGGATACCTGTTTTACAACATTAATGACAATTTAAAGGCAAGAAACCAAGCGGAGATAAAACTAAAAAAAGTCGCTGATGAGACACGCGACTTGTATGACAACGCCCCGTGCGGTTATCTTTCAGTCGATTCCAGTATTTTTCTGGCAAACATCAACCAAACGCTGCTCACCTGGCTGGGGTATGCCCGGGAAGAAGTTATTGGCAAAATGAAATACGAAGACTTATTATCTCCGGAAAGTAAAGCGACATTTATCGCGTCATTCGAAGAAGACTTTGAAAAGTATAAGCAGCAAGGATACGTCAGCGACCTGGAATTTGAATTCAGACGGAAAGACGGAACAATTTTTCAGGTCATTGTCAATTCGACCGCTGTATTCAATGATCATGGAGAATTTGTAAAAAGTCGGTCAACGGTATCAAATAACACCGAAAGAAAGAAAGCTGAAATCAAAATAAAACATCTCAACCAGGAACTCGAAGCGTTCACCTATTCCGTATCGCACGACCTGCGGGCGCCCCTTCGCTCAGTAACCGGCTATACTCAGATATTAAAAGAAGATTTTGGCCACATCCTGGACCCGGAAGGACACAAACTCATTCACATTATCTTGACCAACGCAAAACGCATGGGTCAACTGGTGGATGACTTGCTGGATTTTTCACGAATGGGCAGGAAGGAGTTGGTGCGTGCGAATGTCAATATGAATGAACTCGTACAAGATATTTTACAAGAGCTTACCGCCCAGGAGAATGGAAGAAAATTGAACATACGGGTAATGCCCCTGGACCCTTCGAAAGCCGATTTAAGCATGTTGCGCCAGGTCTGGACCAATCTCATCTCCAACGCATTGAAATATTCAAGTAAAAAAGAAGTAACCGAAATTGAAATTGGCTCCCGATGGACCGATGCCCGCATGCACGATGGCCAGGAAGAAATCTGTTACTACATCAGTGACAACGGCGCAGGTTTTGATATGCAATATGCCAATAAACTTTTTGGCGTGTTTCAGCGGCTCCATAAAATGAATGAATTTGAAGGAACGGGTGTAGGGTTGGCATTGGTCAAACGGATCATTCAACGGCACGGAGGCAGAGTTTGGGCAGAAGGAAAAATAAATGAAGGCGCAAAATTTTATTACACCCTACCTCAGAATTAACCAGCGTATGAAAAATGCAATTGAAATTTTACTTGTAGAAGATAACCCTGATGATGCGAACCTGGCCATCCGAGCCCTGAAAAAAAGCAACCTGGCCAACCACCTGCTGCATCTGGAAGACGGTGAAGAGGCGCTCGCTTACATTTTTGATGAGAAAAACGCCATGCCCCGTCTAATTCTGCTCGATCTTAAAATGCCGAAGATCGATGGCATAGAGGTGCTGCGCAGACTCAAGTCAGATGATAAAAAAAAGGTGATCCCGGTAGTAATGCTCACCTCATCAAAGGAGGAAAGTGACATTGTTGAAACCTATAAACTTGGTGTAAATGCCTACATCGTTAAGCCTGTTGATTTTAATCAGTTTGTAAAAGCAGTCACGGAATTAGGTCTCTTTTGGCTGGTACTGAACGAGCCACCTGTCGAACAATAAATTATAAATCTTATGGAAAAGGAGTTGAGGATCTTGATGTTGGAAGACGTGGAGGATGATGCCGGATTAATCGAGCGGGCCTTGCGAAAAAGCAACCTTCAATTTATAACAACGCGTGTGGATACGCGGATAGAGTTTCTGGAGGCAATTGATTCGTTCCAGCCGGATGTTGTATTGTCGGATCATGCTATGCCGCAATTTAACTCCAGCGAAGCATTAAAACTTTTTAAGGAAAAGTCGATGATGGCTCCCTTTATCCTGGTAACCGGAGCGGTATCGGAAGAATTTGCGGTGACCTGTTTGCAGCAGGGCGCGGATGATTATATTCTGAAATCAAACCTGGCCCGATTGCCTTCGGCCATTTCCAATGCCCTCAAAAAAAAGCGAGCAGAACAGGAGCGCGCTACTGCCACCCAGGAGTTGCGCGTTCAAAATGAAGAATTAAAAAAACTCAACCAGGAACTGGACCGCTTTGTCTATAGCACGTCCCATAACCTGCGGGCTCCGCTCCTCTCCGTACTTGGGCTCGTTCGCCTTTGCCGTCAGGAGGTGGAAAGTAAGATGAATGAAAGCCTTCTGGAATATTTCGACATGATTGAGAAAAGTATTACTAAATTGGACAACACCTTACAACAAATCATCGATTACTCGAAGAACGCGCGACTGGAAGAAGAACTGGATGAAATAAACTTCGAAGATCTGTTAAAAGGAACCTTTGACTACATGAAGTTTATCAACGGAGCCACAAAAATCGAACAATCCATCAAGGTGCATGACGGTCCCTCCTTTTATTGTGGAAAAATGCGTATGGGCTTTTTAATGCAAAATCTTATATCAAATTCCATTAAATACTATGACGCTTCCAAGGAGAAATCATTTGTTAACGTGGAGGTATTCAAAAACACAGACGAGGTAAAAATAGTGATTGAAGACAATGGTATCGGCATCTCAAAAAAGTACCAGGGTCACATATTTGATATGTTTTACCGTGCTACAGAACGCAGCGATGGTTCCGGTCTTGGTTTGTTCATTGTGAAAGAAACAATCGACATGATGGGAGGAAGCATAAAATTGAATTCGGAAAAAGACAAGGGCACATCGATAACACTCACAATTCCAAACGCACGAAGATGACCAAGAAAAGTGTGCTGTTAGTAGATGATGACCAGGTCTTCAATCTTCTCAACCAAAAAACACTCCAACTCCTCGACCTGGCCAATGAGATTCATACCGCGAGCAATGGAAAGGAGGCACTTGACCTGATTAATGACTATTACGTTGGCACCAAATCCATCCCGGAAGTGATTCTGCTTGATCTTAATATGCCCATTATGGACGGCTTCAGTTTCATTGAAGCTTTTCAAAAACTAAATGTCCCGAATAAAGAAAACATCCTCATTATAATCGTCACATCATCACAGGATCCTTCCGATCTCAGACGGGCGAAAGCCCTTGGTATCAATAATTACCTTTCAAAACCCCTCACCGAGCAGGATCTGCGCGTCGCCCTGAATTTGGATCGTTAATCACTTCACGCATAGCCAGACTAATCATTTCTGAAAAAGTCTACATTTATAAAGTTTAAGGCGCATATTTAAAACTGGCTGAGTACCAATTCTGGTGTAGATTTGTATATGATTACCCTAATTATATTCGTATCCCTTATCCCCAAATCTTATGGATAGAAGAAAATTCTTGAGCCGGTCTGGCATTGCCCTCGGTGCCACACTGGTGCTGCCCTCCCTCACCAGCACCGCCTCGCCAATAGCCATGTCGCTGGATACATGGGCAGAAATCCGGAGCCAGTTCCGGTTTGATCCTGGAAAAATACACATGTCACAAATGCTGCTGGCCTCTCATCCCAAGTGGATCCGCGATGCCATTGAAAAACATCGAAACAAGCTGGACGAAAATCCGACCGAATACTGGGAAGAGAATTGGATACCCATGGAAATAAAAGTACGCCAAGCAGCGGCAGCCTACCTGAAGACGAGCCCGGATGAAGTTATTCTCACCGATAGCACCACCATGGGCCTGGGCATATTGTACACGGGCCTCAAATTAAAAGAGAATGACGAGATCCTCACCACAACACACGATCACTACTCTACCGAGAAATCACTGGAGTTTGCCGCACAGAAAAACAAGGCGACGATCCGCAGGATTTCGCTTTTCAAAGAATCCGCTATTGCATCGGTTGATGAAATCGTAGGGACGATGGTGAAAGCCATCACACCTAAGACAAGAATTATTGCCGTCACCTGGGTACACTCAAACACGGGAATGAAGTTGCCCATCCGGGAGATGGCTGATGTGATAAAAAAAGAAAATGCTCTACGAACATCTGCTGACAGGATTTTCTTCTGTGTCGATGGCGTGCATGGTTTTGGTATTGAAAATATAAACATGGACGAGCTGGGCTGTGATTTTTTTGCTGCAGGCACGCATAAATGGATTTTTGGTCCTCGCGGTACTGGGATTCTGTGGGGTAAAAAGGACGCATGGCATATGGTTGTGCCTACGATTCCTGCTTTCAGCATCGCCTATGCCGCCTGGCTGGGCCAGGAACCGGAAAGTAAAATTACCCCGAGTGATCTCCATTCTCCCGGAGGCTTTCATTCCTTTGAACACCGCTGGGCCCTGAATGAAGCATTTGATTTTCACATGAGAATTGGCAAAGACAAAATCGAAGAACGTACGCACTACCTGAATAGCCGGTTAAAAGAAGGATTAAAAGAAATGAAGCATGTGACGCTGCACACGCCGGTCGACCCCCGGTTATCTGCCGGCATCAATTGCTTTGAAGTGACCGGACTGAAACCAGAAGACGTAGTAAAAAGACTCCTTGCAAAAAACATCATTGGCAATACATCGCCTTATAAGACAAGTTATGCTCGGCTCACGCCATGCATGATCAATACGGAGGAGGAAATACAGGCATGCCTGGCTGAAATTTCGAAGATGAAGTCCTGAACTGAAGATACAATCATTGAATTACTTACCAGACAACACGTTATGGTGGACGGGATTATAGGACTTTGCGATCCACCATGAAAAAACTCATCCCACCTCCATTCCTTCTCGTCCCGATGGCTATCGGGATCGGGATTCTTTCCTGTCTCTTTTGTATAACCGGTAAAACACAAGACAATCCAAGTTCCAAAACTGGATTATTTGACAGCGGGGAGGTTCTCAACATCCGGCTTTCGGGCAATATCCGGGAATTGGTGAAAGACAGAAGCAATGATGCGAAATATCATCCCATTACATTGTCCTACAAGGGGAGTGACAGCAGTTTGATTTCCATTCCCATAAAAGTAAAAACGCGTGGACACTTTCGCAGGACTCAGGGAAACTGTACCTATCCCCCGCTCCAGCTCAAATTTTCTGAAGAGGACACACCCAAAAACTCACTTTTTTATCAACAGGATAAAATGAAATTAGTTACACCCTGCCGGGGTGATAAATATGTGGTGCGCGAATACCTGGTGTATACATTATTCAATCTTGTTACCCCCAAAAGTTTTCGGGCCCGACTGGTGAGGGTGGTGTATGATGATACCGTAAAAGGGAAAAAATCTTTTCCACTATACGGGATTCTCCTGGAGGAAGCGGAGCAAATGGCTAAACGAAACTCCAGGGTTCTTCTGGATGGAAAATTGGTGCGACCGGAACAGACGCAATCATCCGATTTTTTGAAAATGGCTGTATTTGAATACCTGATAGGAAATACGGATTGGTCCGTACAATATTTACAAAACGTAAAACTGATATCAACCGACTCCATAAGCATTCCTTCAACCGTTCCTTATGATTTTGATCACGCCGGTATAGTAGGTGCACCTTATGCGAAACCAGCCGAAGCCCTTAAAATGAACTCCATTCGAGAAAGGCGTTATCGCGGTTATTGCGTTACCGACCTGTCGCATTTCGATGAGACGTTTACGCTTTTCAACCAATTGGAAAAGGAAATTTATGGAGTGTACACGAATTGCTCATTAGTTGAGGACGCTTATAAGAAGTCAACCACAAAATTTTTGGATGAATTTTACAAAACGATCAATGACCCCCGATCGGCCAAAACGGTCTTCAGCTATCCTTGTAACAAGGATGGAACAGGAAATGTGGTGATTAAGGGATTGGATAAGAAGTAGTGTTTAAGAAATTTGGTTTTCACAGTAACCCGTGGAAATCGTAAGTGGTAAGTGGTACTCGCACAGTACATCTACTTTTGCTTTTTATTCCTCTCCAAAAAACGGTCCATGTTTTCTTTGAATTTCTCGTGCCTGTATTTACCGGCCTGCGGGCCCTCTTCACCTGATTCAGCATTACTTACCAATTGGATGTACCCCTGAGGCAATTCACTGGAGTATAACTGAGGAATAAGTCTGAATTTAGCTAGCCCGATATAAAACGTGAACAACACATAAATGACAAGGACCAAAGCAGATTTGTTTACGAACCTTTTTAAAAATCGGAATACTGAATATTTTTCCCCGGCAAAGTAAAGCTCCTTGTACATAAAATTCCCCGCAAAAAAAAGGAGTAAGAACCCAAACCCAAGCCCACCGGCAGGTTCGGACAAGACTGGGTCCAGAACAATTACTACCATGGAAAGGGTGTAAAAAATGATGCTGAGAAAATAGGCAGTGGTAATAACAGTAAGTTTTTTATTGTCATTCCAGGTATTTTTTAAATTCTGAAAAGTCCTGTACCCGTAAAGTATCACCAGCGTCACGCCTGCCACAGTAAACACCCATTCTATGTTATTAAACCTGATAAAAAATGCTCTCAGAAAAAAGACAAAAGAGAGCACGGACAAACTTAATAACTCCATGAAATTCCAATTTTCGATTGTCCGTTTCTTTTTCTGTACGAATCGATTCATGGCTTCAGCAAAAAAAGAAAAGGAGAACCCTAAAGCAGCCAAGCCCATGACTTTGAGCCCGTAATCATTCTGCGCCATGGAAGCAAACGCTCCCAGGATAATGGCGAGAATCAAAAAATAATATTGAATGGTCCTTGATTTCAATTGCTAGAAATTATTGTTAAATACAATATAATTGGTAAGATGGTCCCAGAAAGCATCATACCCTTCCCATCCGGACAGCGTTTCTCCACCAGACGTATACTTTATTTCCGCTGCAAGAATCTCATTGAGACAGTTTAGTTCGTTGGTAACCGATAAATCAGAAGCAATCGATTTCCAGGCGCTAAAATAATTTCCTTCATTGGCCAATCCGGATACGTACTGGATAATTCCGCCTGGTTTTTTAGAGTCCGGCATGTTTGTTAAAATGTCGGTCGAGATCTCGTTCAACTCTTTTCCTCCGATTCTACTCAACGCATTGATCATGTAGTACCGGTAATCAAACGGTCCAAGTGCATTATCGTTCACTAATTTTCTATTTTGAAAGGCTGAGTCCAGATAGATGAAGGATTTCTCCGTCAGGCTTTTTTGGTATAAAATTCCCGCTACTTTACTATAAACGGCCGCCCGGTAATTTGGAACAGGAATAGATTCGATAACGTGAACAGCTTCCTCCTCCTTTTCCAAACTACCCAGGTTGATGGCCAAGGTCACCATTTCATTATAAATACTGGTAAAATTCAGGTATTGCCAGCGATTCGCGATAATAGACAACGTAGGGAGGTCCAATGCCTTAAAGTGCTTCAGGGCTTCCACTTCAGCGCCAGCCTTAAAATGGCGGTTGGCCAATAACAGATTTGATAAATTAAAATCAAAGCCGGTATTTCTTGGGTGAGCTTGAATGGCAGTCAATAATTTATCCAATACAGGCGTGGGTATCTCCGTGTAGTTTTGACGGTTGATCAATCCTACGGGGTATATTTCAAGGTAATCCGCCAGCCAATCATTGAAGTATTCAAGTTCCCGGGCGGTAGGGTATAAAACCCCAAGCTTTCCTTTGTCTAAAACATACTCTACCCAAAAGGTTGTGTTAAAGCGCTGACTAAACCACCCATCCATGCTGTGATCAGGGTGAAGATAATGACTCCTCCGGCTTTTTGTTGGCATTCTGATGCCCGTATTATAATAGCGATACGTGATCCGGACTTTTTCATCCAGGTATCCTGGTAAGACTAAGGAATAATTTAGCAAGCTATTATTAATCCACCCTTCCAATTCCGCTTTGTCAATTTCATGTCCCCGGTCATTTCTTATTTTGTGAATAAAGATTGCTTTTTGTTTATAAAGGAGGGCCAGTTCATAATTCTTTGCATCGCCGGACAAATCTGCCATGATGGCGTTTTCGTACAACTGAAATAAATGAAGTTGGTCATTTTCGTTCATTAGTTTCAGGTTCATATTGTAATATTCCTTGTCGATGGCTTTAAATGAGACAATATTGTTTATGTATCCGGCCCTGTCTGTCAATTCCTTGTACACCTGGGTTTTAGTGACATTCCTTTTAGCAGCAAAAAAGGTGATTAACGGATCGGTCAATTCACGATGTCCATACTGTTCCAGGTAACCGGCCAGATTGTGTCCGCTGGTATAGATTCGCTCGGCAAAGTAGTTCGTGTTGTAGGCCATCACCGAATCCACACTTTGTTTAACAAACCTCAGGTCCCCCTCCGCCGCATATAAAGACCCCAAAACGGTGTATCCACCATTGTGCGACAGGGTTTGACTGCCAAAACCAAAGTCGAGACTCTCCACCTGTGGATATAATTCATGAAAAACATTTTTACCACTTTGGCCCTGGTAAGGCGAAATGGTTTTAATTAATTTCTGCAACTGATCGTTTGACAGACCCGCGTTTAAAAGATGTTCTATAGCTTCGCTGATCTCCGTAACTTTTGAAATGTTCTCCGGCTTTTCCAAAGCGCTTAGTACTACTCCGAAGAGATTATCTTTCTCAGTTTCTATTCTCTTGTTTAAAAAATCACTTTCATTAAAGTACCGGTCATAAAAAAGATTCGTGAGAAAGTCGTTATAGAGTTCCAGTTTTATGTCATACGGGATTTTCTCGTTCATCAATTCCACACTTATCCTGTCCATTAATTTAGCTTTGACGGGATGATCAAACGTTCGATCTGCGGTTAACAGGATAAGATAGGCATTGATGGCGGCCTCGGTCCTTTCGCGTGGTTGTGAAATGCGATCAAACATGTCAAACATGCTCCCTTCCCGGAGTCGTTCGTTGTTGAGCATGAACAATCCCTTGGTGATCACACCTACTTCCGAATCCTTCACCAGCTCAATCCCCTCTTGATAGATTGCGTCCAGGACTTGCTTATTTTGCTTTCGCTCAGCGTCAATGAAAAAGAAACTGCTCAGGGTGATCACAAAGAGCAATGCAAAAAATGTTGCCACCCGCTGCGGCCCATACTTCATAAAAGTCTTGGTAACGATCACATGACGAATGCTCTGCTTTAAGAAAGATTTTATATTCCTTAAAATGTTATCCGATTCCTCCAGGTTTTTCTGAGGGTCTGGGGAAGAATCATTGTACCGGTTAATCCAGTACTGATTGGGTTTACAATCTTTGAACCAATTTTCAAAATAGACCAACGGACCAATGGGCAGCAGAAAATCCTTTGACCGGTCATGCCCCACCCACCGGTCCAATTGTTTTTTGAGGTCGCGGTATGTTTCATAATATTCAAATTCTTTTCGGGCCCATTTATTTAGTCTCCCCCAATTCCGGATCAAGGCTTCGTGGGTTATATCCAGAACACTATCCGGTTGGAGCTTGTGCGAACCAGGATTTTCTTCGCTGATAAAAGGATGGATGAAGGTGTTTCCGGGTTCCCTGAAATAGTTAAGAACTCCCTCTACTACCTTCAAGCTCAACCCGGGGACATTTATGATTCTGGTAATCTCCTGCAGATTCATCCGGTTTCTGACCGCACGGCTTTCGTCTATCTTGGTGAGGCAGGCGAACGTCAAAGCAATAATAAACTTGGCCTCTTTTGCCGAAATAGGCTTTCCTGGATTTTTTTGATTGTAATACTCCCAGGCGCTGTAATAAAGAATGTCTGCATGCACATCCAGTACTTTTCTCAAGCTTGGCTTTTCAAAAAGGTCCTGTTTCCAGGAGGGCAGCGTTTTAAACCATGTCTCAAATTTCACCTGGTCCTCCTCTGGCAGTTCGTTCACCGGCATTCCACCCACTTTGGCATAGTGAATCAAGTCCATCTGCTCGGCCCCGTTATTGGCGGCCAGCCAGATGTGGTTGAGTGCATGTTGTAAGATGGGGAGTTGATCGACCCCTTCTTCCAGATCGAATATTAATCTTTCCACCAACCGCCTGGAAATACGTATCCCGCTCAGAATGGCAGGCTCTTCAATCACCTGTTGCAATTCCTTCCTTTTTAACCGGGGCACGAAAAATTGAGAAAACCCGATATACTCAGGCAGGCCCCGGAACGCGGCACACTGCCCGATATAATCAGATCGCATCGTGAAGACAATAAAGACGGGAAGATCATCTTTCACAGCCAGGCGTGCCGTTTCTAATAACAGATTGACCGTGGTCTGTGCATCCAGTGAAGGGGCACCCTTAAAATAGTTTTCAGGATTGGTAAAGAATTCTTCAAACTGATCGGCTATTATTAATAAGTTAGCCGCTTTTCTTTCTTCCTTTTCACCTTGCGCGGATTTAGACTCATAGTAAAACGAGGAATTTTTGTAGAGGTCTATCAGGCTGGAGAAGCCACGCTGCACTTCGGTCTCCACGGTGGATATATTTGGGATTTCCAATGCGTTGGAGAGCGCGGTTGAAAAATTCCGCAGCGAATTCCGCTCCGGCCTGAAATGCACTACTTTCCAATTGGTAAACCTTGCCTTGAAAAAACCCGCTCGCGCACTGGGAATCAGCCCTCCAAATATTAATGAAGACTTCCCATCACCCGAGGCGCCCGTTACCATCAGAAATTTATTTTTCTGAAGCAGTCTAATTACTTCATTGACATGGTGGTCCCGTCCTTTGAAATACAAAGATTCCTCTTCATTGAAGGAACGCAGGCCTGGATAGGGGCAGATGGTTTCTAGCTCCTGCATACTTGATGGTTAATCGTTATTCGTTAATAGTTAATAGTTCTTAGATCAATCGGGTTTCGATTAACGATTTCTGATTTTTGAAGTCGTTCCCTATATATGATGTGTTCCTCATACTTCTTAAATCCTAAAATCGTCAATCTTCATTCTTAAATCAAATCTTTCATTCTTCGTTCAAGCCTCACCCTAATCCCTCTTCGATGGAGAGGGACTTTTCTCCCCCCGGAGAAGGGTTGGGTCTTTCCTCCCTTCTCCCCCGGAGAAGGGCCGGGGATGAGGCCGGCCATCAATTAGAATACCCAATGGTATTAAAAACCCAGTTATAATTCTTATCATATTCCTCCCAACCTTTCTGCGTTTGCTCTCTGTTCATAGCATACAGCATATTATCAATATAATTCAATTGCATATCACTGGAGGTGAATTTTGGGAAATCGGAATAAGCCAAATAATAATGGTGGTTATGGACCATCGCCCGGATAATCAGCCCTACCGATAAATAACGCCAGGCATCATCAAGGTTACGGATCAATTGCAGAGACCTTTCTTTACCATTATCATCCAGCAGAGCTACAGCGTACGCAAGATTTTTTCTAAAATCCCAGGCCGCAGGTTCTATTTTATCCATTCTTGAAACTTCCAGCCTGGCAGAATCCAGGTATTTTCGAGCCAACGAGACCTCTCCAAGCAAGCTTAAATGGGCCGAGGCATAGCTGTAAATACCAGCCCGGTTGCGGCCATCGGAAATGTTGACCAATAGACTGGAAGCTTTAGAGAATTGACCAAGCCTGCCAAGATTCAGAAAGGCATCTCCGATCAATTGGAAACTGACATTATTTTGAAAAGGAAAACCTTCACTCAAAATATTTGCAAAATTAGCGCCCTCCACCATTTCAATTTTTTGTTGCGCAATGTCAGGTTGATTTGACTCAAAATAGTGAGCGGTTAAAATGAGGCGAACCAGGTTTTTATCAATTTTATTGCTTTCCGGATGATGAGTAAGGAAATCGTCCACCATTTCCAACGTTTCTACTTCGATAGGGTTATCAAAATCGGTGCCACCCAAAGCCTGGTTCTTATAATCTACCATCCACAGCCGTACTAGTTCAACCTCCTCAAAACTTATGTGGATTTCATTCAGTAGTTTATTTCTGTACAAATACTCAAAGAAAATGCCTGAATAATAATTGGTTAACCAAATTCGTGGTTCGTGAGGTGGTTCCTTCGTCAGGATATCGGGGTATAGGTAGAGGAACTTTCCTGGGCGTCTTGCAATCTCTCCACCCATTGAAGTGGAGACTTCATTGGAAAGAAAAGTTTTAGCTACTTTTTTGTAATGTCCCCACGACTTTTCAAGCCATATAAAAACTTCGCTTTCCCAATTGGAGGCGCGCTTGTCCTCGTATCTTTTGGCCAGGTAAATTCCATAATGCTTAAAGAAAACAGCAAGATTAAAATTCAACTCATCCGGGGATCCGGAATCATGCACGATCGCATCCTGATAGACCTGATACAACGTTTGAATAACTTCAGGATCCAGATACTCAAGTATCGTGTTGTGCCATTTATTTTGAAAAGGCCCCCCTCCTTCTGCTTTCCATTGAGTCATAAAACCCGCCAATCCTGCCCTATCTAATACTTTTTCGTAGAATTCAAATGATAAATGGTTCCTCTTCATTGAATAAGCAGAGGCGTATTCTTCCAATTGTTTCCAATGCCCGTAGGCCGCGAAGTAGGCCGCGGGCGTATAGCCATCGATGGTGTAATCATTAAAATTAGGATGATACCGGTGCAGCGTATCCACGCATTGCAACACCTTGCTTACTTTCCCCTGGCTGGCATACAAAAAAGCAAGTTCTTCATAGAGACCATTAAATGCCAGTTGGTCCTGTAGGGCACCTACATTGATTGATTTTTCAGCACGGTAGATCGCGGAAGCAAATGCGGATTGATTTCCATCCAGCGGAGAGAGCCATTGGATCAGGGCTTGAATTTCTTCGTTGCTGTAGACCCGGTGATTCAATGCATACTCCAGCCCTTCGTTTAGCTCTTTCACGTTCCAGTTTTTTCCTTCGCCCTTCTTGAAAATCTGATAGACCAATTCACCCAAATCCCTGGCTTTTACTTTTACCATGTTGGATAATCTCTCCTCCGGATTAAAATGAAGTGAATATTCACCTGCCTCGATATAATTCCCCAACCAGGTTAGCAAAAATTCTTTACTCACCTGGTCTGATGTCTTCGCCACCGTCAGAAGGCTGTCACCGTAAATAAAAGAATTCGCAATGAGCGGATTGGCTCCATTTCTATCATTGATGGTAAGTTCAGCGATTACGCTTACCGCAGCCACGATCTGATCTTCAAGAAGCGATAACCTGGATATGATTTCCCTGTAAGAGCCCGGCTTGAGTCTTTCCTTATTCACTAAATAGATTCTCTTCCTGATATTGGAGACAGATTTATCCTGCAAAAGCGACAAACCATCTTCGTCTATCTGCCTCACCACAGAATCATTTCTTTTCTTAACCGTTTCCACATAGTAGAATGAACTGAGAATCAATGCCAATACAATCGTCAATACGGCGGCAATTTTTCTGGGGCCAAACCTCATCACCGCCCGTGTTACCCTGTGCCTGGAAGCGCTTTGTTCTAAAAACTCCTTTGACAATTCAATTGCCTCCGCGGCTTCATCGAGGTGCGGCATGTCCTCAGCCTCAATTTTCAGATACCGGTTCACCCAATATTTATTGGGCTTCAATCCGTAGAACCAATTTTCAAAATACGTGAGCGGGCCTATAGGTAAAAGAAAACCCCGGGACTTATCGTTTTCAACCCAACGCGCCACTTGCTGATAGAAATCCTGATAAACGGTGTAATGATTGAATTCTTCCTTCGCCCATTCTCCCAGTAACTCCCAGTTGCGGATCAGGCTTTCATGTGTAATGTCCAAAACGTCTGACTCGCTCAGCACCAGGCTCTCCGGATTTTCTGCCAGTAGAAAGGGCCTGATAAATGTATTCCCGGGTTCTCTGAAAATACTTAACACGTGACCTACTGTTTTAGTATCCAAAGCAGGATCACCAATAATCTCCGTGATCTCCTTTAGGGTCATCCGGTTTCTCACCGCCCTGCTCTGATCAATTTTGGTGAGGCACGAGAAGGCAGTCTTTACTATTTTTATTGCCGTGGTTTCGCCAATGGCATGACCTGATTTCAACTTGTAGTAATCTGAAATTTCAGCGAGCAATTTGTTGGCGTGGGTGTCCAGTACATTGCGAAGGCTGGGTCGCTTATAGCAGTCCCTTATTTTAGCCGACAGTTGATTAAACCATACATTGATTTTCTGTTTGTCTTCCACCGGGAGTTCCTCGGCCGGCATACCGCCCACCATCGCGTAATGGACCAGGTCCATTTCTTCTTGTCCATCACCGGCAGCGCCCCAGATTTGACTTAAGGCATGTTGTAAAATAGGCAACTGGTCCTCACCGTCACTGATGTCGTGAATGAGTCGTTCTGTGAGCCTTCGCGAAATTTTGTTACCACTGAGCACGGATGGTTCTTCAATCACCTCCTGTAATTGCGAACGGTTCAATCTCGGTACGAAGAATTGTGAAAACCCTATATTTTCCGGTAAGCCTCTGAATGCCGCACACTGTCCGATATAATCAGACCGCATGGTGAAGACGATGAAAATTGGTAAGTTTTGCTCCAATGCAATTTTTGCAGTCTCCAGCAGTATATTAATGGTCAGGCTTGATTCGGTAGAAGGAACTCCGTTGTGATAGTTCTCCGGATTGGTAAAGAACTCTTCAAATTGGTCGGCCAGAATAATCAGGTTTGAAGCATCCCTTCCTATTTTTGATCTTCCTTTTTGGTCCGCATTTTTCCATTCATTTGCATTTTCATCCACATACCGCCTTGACGATTTATATAAATCCACCAACGCAGAGAACCCATGTCTTAATTCCGTTTCCACCGTATTTACATTCTTGATTTCCAATTGCCGGGCCAGGGACTTGCAAAGGTTTCTCAGCGGAGTCCTTTCCGGTCGGAAGTCTACCATGCACCAGTTGGAATATCGGGCCTTTAGAAATCCAGCCCTGGCATTGGGGACGATACCTGCATAGACAAGCGAAGATTTGCCATCACCGGAAGCGCCGGTAAGCATGAGGAATTTATTCTTCTCCAGCTGGGCGGTGGCCTGTTTGATGTGTTCATCACGCCCTTTAAAATAAATGGACTCTTCTTCCGTAAAAGAACGCAAACCGGTGTAGGGGCATATCGTTTGTTGCTCGAACATCTTAAATCTTGAATCGTTAATCTTGAATCCTTTTATAATTAACTAATATTCAAAGTCTGGATATACACCTTCTTAACAGCCCCGGGCACACTGTCCTTCGGGACAATAGACGACACCACCTTGGGAGCTTTGAAAGAACGGGCCTTGTTGCTTTCAGGGTCGTCCTCTCCAATGAGCATCAACGGCGTCGGTGAGGACGCACCGCCTACCTGCTTCCAGACCTGTTTGATAAATGGCAAGGCCCAATCAGCAGCATACTTAAAATAAATTACTGCCAGCTTACTCTTGGGTATTTGTTGGGCTGACATCTCCCGATACTCTGCCTCTCCATCAGGTAAGATGTTCATGACTTCAACTGTATATTCCGCACTTATTAAATCCGTGATACGGCTTGCGTCTGCTTCGTCCTGCTGATTGAAGATGAAAAAAATATCTGTTTCATGAATGTCCAATGCCTGGATGGTTTCCTTCATCATGACTACCCGAATATCATCCACCAATTGCATGGGCCCAAGGCTATTGGAGAACATCATATTACGGGTGATATTATTGCGGATGTACCGGATGAAATCTTGTTGTGTCGGGTTGACAGGACGTGCTGCATCATTCACGTTCCATATGAAAGAATGAAATTCGGAGGGAGCGGACTCCAGCAACTTTTTCACTTCCATGAATTGATACTGTGGAAATGACAACTCATTTTCCGATTCGAAACGTCTCCCAAATTCGTTTCCAATGATGTGAAGGGAACAAGAACATTTTTTTAACGACTCTTCCACCTTGCTCTTGAACTCAACATCATCGGCCGGGCAATCTACTGATGGGAGCACGTTGAAACCAGCTTTTTGTAAAATCAATGACGTCTCCTCACGCTGCGCTTTTAATTCACTTGACGTCCAGGCTAAAAAAACAGAAGGCCGGCTTCGGTCAATAACCTGCACCTTAATACCCTCGGGAAGGGAAACGGAGAAAGATCCTGCCACGAAAGCCTTATCTGCCGTAAGCGTATGGGTAGTCAATGGTCGCTGATCACCGCGTGCTGATGCTTTTATCCCGCTAATAATTTCTTTAATGGAGTTGGCAACCTTGTTGATCTGGTTCCTGAACAGCAATTTTGTTTGCACACCCGATAAATCATCATCCTTCGCCCGCAGCGGGCGATTAACACCGGCATCCTGATAGATGAAATCAATTGAGCGCATGACTCCTCCTAATTCTCTTTCCAATAACCGCACGTCGTCGATTTCAATTTCATGGATTTTCACGGGAAGAATCCGGCTGCACACATTTCCACTGGCCGTGCGAATTACTTTTCCAATGGAATCATTTTCGGTTTCCGACTTAAAAAGCAGAAACTCGTCCTTCCATGCGAAAGATTCTGTGTCACAATACGTTTGTGACACGATGGGAATGAAAATTAAAGCTTTGATTTTACCCTGGATGGATTCATGCACCTGGTGCGTTTCCAGCAAGCCCTCCTTAGGGTTCTTATCGAAGAAAATGGTGAGTTTATCCTTGATGGTGGCATCCAACTCCTGTTTCAGCTTCTCCACAAATTCAGTCACCCACCCATCGTATTTGTTGTCATTGTGCCGGTAGCTTACAAATATGTCGTATTCAAAACCGGGAAGGATGGAAGCCATGGGGTGCGGGTGGATCTACTATTTGGAGACATGAATTAGTGATTTTTAAGGGGAAAATCAAAGTCTTTTTTTTGGAGTGTGATCAGCTTATGCAATAAAAAACTACTTCGATGGCTTGGCATACGCATCCCCATAATACTTACTGGTGATGTGAGTATGAAACGCCTCCGCCTCAATTGGTTCATACTTTGCCGCGCCGGTATTGGGCAACACCTCCAGAATTTCCTTTTCCCACACATATACCGCCATCGGGAAACTGATTCGCGGTTTACTATTCATGTTTTTATTCTTTGGTTTACTCACACGATGGGTCGTGGAAGGAAGAATATCGTTCGTGATCCGCTGCATGTAGTCTCCCGTGTTCAGAACGATGCTTCCTTTTGGCGCTTCCAGGCGAATCCACTTCATGTTACTTCGGTTCAAAATCTGGAGGCCGTCCACGGACTGCGCCGGCAGGATGGTGAACAAATCCACATCTTCGTGCCCTAACATTCTTCCTGCTCCAGAGGCGTCATCTTCTGCTTGAATGGGCGGATAATAATTAAGACGGAAACCGAAATTCGTTTTGGTTAGTTTTTTGTCAAACAAATGCGGATCAACGCCCAGGTAATCCAATATACTCTGCATGATCGGGAAAATGAGCGCTTCATGCTTCAGGCACACGTTTCTAAAAAAGGGCTCATACCCGGTTCGTGGCCAAAAGTCTGACTCTTTGTATGTCGGTGAACGGTCCATGTTAAATGCCCGCCGGCAAAACACCCATCCTTCCACCAGGTCTGGATGAATGATGGTTGTTTCTTTCATCGGGAAATAGCCCTGATTCACGGAGCCGAAGCGTGCAGCGTGATATTTCATCCGCTCCTCGCGGGTGGTGGTTTCAAATAGTTCCGCTGTTTTTTTCTCGGCCTCATCGTATATCGCGGGATCCACACCATGTCCGGTGAGAATCGCAAAGCCGATACCACGCATGGCCTCTCCGAGTTGCCGTGCGAATTCCTTTTTGCCAGCTTCACCTCCATGAAAAAACAGATTCATACTACAGGTCTTGATCTTGTATTCCTCATCGAACTGGTCTTCATCTGATTTCTCAGCAAGATTGTATGTCTGATCTTTGTTTACCTGCTCGTACTTCTTAAACTCCTGATTGACGGCATCAATTCCTTTTTCTCGTTTCATAAAATACTGATCATTGGGAAATCACTCCTTGATAATAATACCTTGTTCACGATCGTAGGGTACGATGTTGTCCCATTCATTGGCGCTTGACCTCGATACGAAAGCTACTACAGGATCTGTTTTACTCATGTTGAAAACTTCATGTGGCACACCCGGTTTTATATAAATAAAATCACCGGCTGTATTTTCAATGACTTGCTTCAAGTGATCGCCGAACTCATGTCTCACGTTGCCTTCGAGGATATACAACATCAATTCAAATCCATCGTGGATGTGGGCATACGCAACGCCTCCTGGAGGAATCGTGGCAATATTTACCGACAGTTTTGTTGACCCCACATTTTTTGCTGACATCCCTTGTTTATAATGGATGCCGTTCCAATCTCGTTTGCCTCCACCACCCCGGATGGTCATGATGCCGCCGTGGTCTTCCACTGCGTCGAGTTCAATATTATCTTTGTCCTTTTTCATATTTCCACTCATTTAAAACACATAGAAATATACAATTATTTCCTAAAAAATGACATCATACACATAAACGATCAACACAGCCAGTAACGCCAAAGGAATGATCCATTTAATCCAAAAAAACGTCAGGCTGCGTAAAGTCGAATGATCGCCGGAAAGAAACATCTCTTGCATCACTTCATTGCGCCGAATCCCCCAGGTTAAGCCCAAAATGCAAAAGGCACTTCCCAGTACCTGCATACCTGAACCAAATACCAGGTCCAGGGTACCAATGATATCCGGGAATAAACTGCTCGGCATTGCCAGTACTGCCTGCAAGATGCCAATGATGATCAGGATTTTTTTGTCACCCAGGGTTGTCCTTTCGTTTTGGATGCACGTGAAAGGTACCTGATAAGCAGCTACCAGGGAAAGAAAGGCTACAATAAATATTGAAACCAAAAATAGCGACCCGACGAATCTTCCTCCCGGCATCGCGTTGAAAAGCAGCGGAAACGTATCAAATATCAAACCCGGACCCGACGCCATGTCCATACCGAGCACCAGTACAGAGGGAACAAGGAACAAACTGATAAGCAACGAGGCACTCGCATCACCAAGGCCTGTGTACATGGCAATCTTCGGAATACTTTCATCCTTTTTGATGAAGCTGGCGTACACGACAACAAACGTCCCACCCAGTCCCACAGAAAAAAATGCCTGCCCTAATGCGGCAAATATTTCTGTAGACCCCAGGGCCGAAAAGTCCGGCTGCAAAAACTCTTTGCATTTGGCCAAAGCATTGGGCATTGACAACGCATGAACAATCATGTAGACAAGTGCCAGAAAAAAGAGTGGCATGACAATTTTGCTGATACGCTCAATTCCGTTGACAAGACCTTTATGGATAATGTAAAGAGAGCTACCGATCAAAAGCAAAGTGATACCATATTGAAGCCATCCATTGGACAACCATTGATGAAAGCCGGGTATTGTATCAGGTGAGAATCCCGTAAACATCGAGAAGATGGTCGTAAAAAAAACATTGGCAACGACAACCGCATAGTACGAACCAGCAATCGTAATTACGATTAGCAAAAGATATCCAAAAAAGCTGCCGACTGCTTTTCCAAAAGCAAGACGAAAAGCATCCAGTGTACCCTTTCCACTCATTCTGCCCAGTGTCATTTCGGCCATCAGCGCGGGGAAGGCAAACAGGAGGGTCAGAATAATGTATACTGCTAAAAAGGCGCTGCCTCCATAGCGGCCCATCATGTAAGGAAAGCGCCAGACGTTGCCCAAACCTATCGCGACACCCAACAGGGTGAGGATGGAGGAAATTCGGGAGGTGAAGAGTTGTCGTTCCAACAGTTGAAAGATTGATAATGACTTGCGATGTTTCTAAAGGTAATAATTGAATGTCACATTTTGGGATTCCCAATTCGGGGCAGTGCTGATATAGGAATCGGGTTGCTGCAATCATACGAGCGGGTAGGTTTGGCTAAAGCCCGGAAGGTTGAGAGTTTGAGTTCCCCAGGCTGAAGCCCTTGCCTATGCACATAAGTTATATGCATTTTAGAAGAAGAATCCTTAATTTTACAAGGATAACCATTTTTTAAGCTTTTATGCAACTTGAATTATTCAAGGATGCTCCGAATTTCTTCATACCAGGCAGCTTTAACGATAAGCGTCTGGAAAAAAGGGGCTCCAATTAGTAAGTCACAT
>JANXYC010000287.1 GCA_025350305.1 Cyclobacteriaceae bacterium
GGTTCGGCATCGGTCCGAATGGCTTGCCTTCATAGTCCATGTCCAATCCTGCGACAATCACGCGCTTGCCGGAATCTGCCAGATAATTGCAAACGTCCACGATGGTGTCATCAAAAAACTGCGCCTCGTCAATACCCACGACGTCACAGTCGCCGGCCAGCAGCAAAATATCGTTAGCGAAGTCGACCGGTGTGGAGCGGATTTCACGCTCTGCATGCGAGACAATCTTTTCCTGGTGGTACCGTTTATCGATCGACGGTTTAAAAATTTCTACCCGTTGTTTCGCAATCAGGGCACGATTAAGTCTGCGGATGAGTTCTTCGGTTTTACCTGAAAACATGCAGCCGCATACCACTTCGATCCAGCCAGCACGGCCATCTCCTCCTTTTTTTCCTAACGGCGGCTCGATGAACATGATGCAAGTTAAGCGTCCAGGGCGAATAGTTGATCCTGATTCAATAACTTTGAACCTGAACCTATGTCGTTGGATATAACTTCCCGTCTTCCGGAAACAGGCACTTCTATCTTCACCGTCATGTCGCGCATGGCGCTGGAACATGGGGCTATTAATTTATCGCAAGGCTTCCCGGATTTTCCCGTTTCAACCACCCTGATTGATCTTATCAATGAAAATATGCTGGCCGGCCACAATCAATACGCTCCCATGCCGGGTGTACCGGGCTTAAGAAAGGTCATTGCTGAAGTTGTGGGGAAAACCTATAACCGAATTACCAACCCGGAGACTGAAATTACTATCACAGCAGGGGGAACTGAAGCGTTATTCTCCACCATCGCTGCCTTGGTAGCGGCAAAGGATGAAGTGATCCTCTTTGACCCGTCCTACGATTCCTACGCTCCGGCCATCCGCTTAAACGGCGGCACTCCGGTTCAGATAAATCTAAATCCTCCCGATTTTTCCATCAATTGGGATCGGGTGAAGTCAAAAATCACTTCGAAAACGAAGATGATTATGATCAACACCCCGCACAATCCCAGCGGGGCCGTGCTAACAGAAAATGATTTGAAAACATTGGAAGCTATTGCGCTAAAGCATGGCCTTATTGTATTGAGTGACGAAGTGTATGAACGCATCATCTTTGACAACCTCACGCATGAAAGCGTTTTGAAATATCCCGATCTTGCCTCCCAAAGTGTGGCGGTCTTCTCCTTTGGGAAAACATTTCATGCTACTGGCTGGAAAACCGGCTACACGGTGGCCCCTGAATACCTGACCCGAGAGATCCGGAAAGCCCATCAGTTTATTACGTTCAGTGTCAATACTCCGGTACAGATGGCGCTGGCCACCTACATGAGAAATTCTGAAAACTTTCTTCACCTGGGGGAATTCTATCAGCAAAAGCGAGATTACTTCCTTCAACAAATCAGGGGATCATCCTTTGAACCGCTTCCGTGTCACGGGAGTTATTTTCAGTTGTTATCCTACAGGCATATTACTGACAAGTCCGAGGCGGACATGGCGGAGTGGATGACAAGGGAGCACAAGCTTGCATCGATACCGGTGTCGGCTTTTTATAAAGACAAAAGTGATAACCGGCTGCTGCGATTCTGTTTTGCGAAAAATGAAGACACCCTGCAAAAGGCCGCCGCGATTTTAAGAAAATTTTAAAGCAACCATCCGGAGACTATGCAAGATCTTGTTATCACACTGATTCAATCCAACCTTCACTGGGAGAATTCCGTTGCCAATCTGGCAATGTTTGAAGAGAAGATCTGGAAGATCAGCCAACCAACCGATGTAATTGTCCTTCCGGAAATGTTCACCACCGGTTTTTCAATGAATGCCCCGGCCTTAGCCGAGATGATGAATCTTCGCACGTTTAAGTGGATGGAGCAAATGGCCAACCAGACAAAAGCTTTGTTGCTCGGAAGTTTCATCGCAAAGGAAAATAATGCGTATTTCAACCGCCTCCTCTGGATGGAGCCAGGCGGGAGTTTCAAAACCTATGATAAACGGCACTTGTTTCGCATGGCTGAAGAGCACGCCGTATATTCATCGGGAACAACAAAGCTCATCGCGAACTGGAAGGGGTGGAATATTTGCCCGCTGGTTTGTTATGATCTGAGGTTTCCGGTGTGGAGTCGTAACACGTGGGATGCCAACCGTCAAGGTGCGTACGATGTACTGATATATGTTGCCAATTGGCCAGCGTCTCGTGTCACCGTATGGGATACCCTGTTGCGTGCTCGCGCCATTGAAAACCTGTCCTATGTTGTGGGGGTAAACAGGGTGGGCAACGATGGAAATGTTATTGCACATAACGGCCATTCCGCAGTCATCGGTCCAAAAGGAGAAACGATTTATTCCGCTGACGAAACAGAAGGTCTCAAGACTGTCACACTGGAGGCCCAACTCCTGCAAGCACACCGCACGAAGTTCCCGGCTTATCTGGATTCAGATAATTTCAGGATTGAATAGGATTTTAACCCATAATCCCAAATCCTGGAATCCTCAAATCCTAAAAATCCTGGCTAACTTTAGCAGCTTAAATTTCTATTATGTCAAGTCGTGCGATTACCAGGGCCTTAATCTCTGTTTTTTATAAAGACAAATTAGAGCCCATAATCCACTTGCTGGCCAGTCACGGTGTCGAATTTGTCTCTACCGGTGGTACGCAGGAGTTCATCGAAAAGCTGGGGTACACTGTTACGCCCGTTGAAAAATTGACCGGCTATCCATCTATTTTTGGGGGTCGGGTAAAGACACTACACCCGGCAGTGTTTGGTGGCATCCTGTATCGAAGGGATGATTCTACAGACATCAAGCAGGCGACTGAATATAACATCGCGCCCATTGACCTGGTCATTGTTGATTTGTATCCTTTCGAGGAAACGGTATCAAAGGGCGGCAGCGAAGACGAAATCGTTGAGAAGATTGACATTGGAGGAATTTCCCTTATTCGCGGGGCCGCCAAGAATTTCAACGATGTACTGATTGTGTCTTCGCGGAGTCAATACGAAGTCGTTCTCGAACTTTTGAAATCTAAAAAATGCAGTTCCGAACTGGCCGACCGCAAGCGTTTTGCCACCATGGCATTTGATGTGACCTCTCATTATGATTCGGCGATCTTTCAATATTTCAATAAAGAGCAAAGCCTTCCAAGTTACAAGGCTAGCGTACAAACCGGGAAGGCGTTACGCTATGGAGAGAATCCTCATCAAAAAGGTATTTTCTATGGCGACCTGGCAGGAATGTTCGATCAGCTCAACGGCAAAGAACTTTCCTATAACAACCTGGTCGACATGGATGCTGCCATTCATTTGATCCATGAATTTGAAAGGGAGACCGTTTTCGCCATAATCAAGCATACAAACGCCTGCGGAGTCGCTACAGCTGCTACGGTGAAAGAGGCGTATCTCAAAGCCTTCCAGGCAGACACGGTTTCTGCGTTTGGGGGTGTGCTAGCCACCAATCAACCAATTGATGTATCTGCTGCCGAAATAATCAATTCGCTGTTTTTTGAAATCCTTATTGCTCCCGGTTATGCAGAAGATGCATTGACGTTGTTAAAATCAAAAAAGAACAGGATTATCCTGACCCAGAAGCAGGCGTTGGTCGCCAGGAAACAGGTTAAGAGCCTGCTGAACGGCATCCTGGAACAAGACAGCGATTGGAAAACTGATGGAGAGCAGGATTTGAAAACGGTAACGAAACGAGTGCCTTCGGAATCCGAAGTCAAAGCGCTTTTGTTCGCCAGTAAAGTGTGCAAGCATACCAAGTCTAACACGATCGTACTGGCGGTAGAAGGTCAACTGCTGGCCAGTGGGGTCGGTCAAACCAGCCGGGTAGATTCTTTAAAGCAAGCCATTGAAAAAGCAAAAACATTTGGGTTCTCCCTTGCTGGGGCGGCGATGGCGTCGGACGCATTTTTTCCCTTCCCGGATTGTGTTGAAATAGCTGCTCAGCAGGGCATACGGGCTGTTATTCAGCCGGGCGGCTCTATCAAGGACCAGGATTCAATTGACTTTTGCGATCGACATGAAATGACCATGGTCTTCACCGGC
>JANXYC010000216.1 GCA_025350305.1 Cyclobacteriaceae bacterium
TTATACCTGATTAGAGTAAATGAGAAATGGAAAGGTTACAAAACAGTGAAAGAATATTAAAATGCTTCTTTTACAATGCGTTCTTCAGGAACTCCCAATGTGGCAAGGTGTTTTTCTACTGCCTGCATCATTGGCGGTGGACCACAGAGATAAAAATATTTTGTGTGTTTGTTTGTATGTTTCTTTATCAACTCTGCCGTAATAAAACCCTGTTCATATCCTGCCTGCTTTTCATCAGAAAGAACATTGATGAAATTGCCATCCAATAATTTGTGGAGTGCATCTTCAAGAATTATATCTGCTTTTGTTTTGTTGGCAAATAGAAGTTTGTTGTTTCCTATCTTATTTTCCTTCTCAAGTTGTTTTAAAATGGCAATAAAAGGTGTAATACCGGCACCGCCTGCTATAAAAATACCTTCACCCTTGTAGGCAATATCGCCAAAGACACCGCCAATAATTAATTCATCTCCTCCCGCAAGTGAAAGGAGTTGATTGGTAACTCCATTATGAGCTGGATAGGTTTTAATAGCAAATTCAATATGTTCATCATGACGCAACGAAGTAAATGTGAAAGCTCTTAATTCCTGTTCCCAACCGGGTTTGTTGATGGATACATCTACAGCTTGACCGGGTTGATAAGTTAACTCTGCTGGCTTTTCAGCAACTACTTTCAATACATCATGCGTAAGATGCTCAATAGAAATAATTTTTACGATTTGTGCCATTGCTGTTATTATTTGTTGTGGATCACTAGTGGCCAGTTAAAATAGCTCAAAATTTAGTTGAATATAGTTTCGTTCTTTGACATCTTGATAAATAGGGTTTGACAATAGTTCCTTCAAAGTGATTTTGTCGAGCAAAGCAACGCTTAAAATCTGTAGTATTTCATAATTCGAGCGGGTCGATTTGAGTTTGCTTTTGATGATTACTACTGAACAGTACGTGATGATTGCCGTGTAGATTTGAACTTTCACTGCGTTGGGTGAAGTTCCCCAGAAAGATTTCACTTTCAAATGTTGCTTTATCCATTTGAAGAAAAGTTCAATCTTCCATCTATACTTGTAAAGCAATGCCACATCTTCTGGGGCAAGTTCAAAATTGTTAGTAATGAAGACGAATCGTTTTTCTGTCTCCTTATCAATAAATCTTATTCTGCGAAGATGGTTTGGATATTTTTCTGAGGAATAGAAGCCTTTGAGATTGATGGTCTGGTCACAGAGAATGCCTTTTTTCTTTTTTACTTTTCGAGAAATAATTCGGACAAAATTCAAGTTACCCTTGGCGCGTGTTACAAAATATGCCCCACATTGATTGATTTTAAACAGTCTTTCAAAATCAACATATCCACGATCCAGCACGTAAAAACCGCCAGTTTCGTACTTTAGAACATCCAGACCATGAACATCATGAGTTGCTCCATCGGTGATATGAACAAAGCATGGAATAGAAGTTTTCACATCAATGAGTGTATGGATTTTGACGGCAGCTTTTGTTGTGCGGAATTCGGCCCACCAGAAAACGTTGAGACATAAATCAATGAGCGTTGAATCAAAAGCGTAAACCGGGCCTGCAATTGCTAATGTAAAATCAGCATCAAGTTGTGAACACGCTCTTGCTCGGTCAATCATCGCGTAAGAAAATTCTTCAAAGATTCTATAGTCTCTCTGTTCGTTTGCAAGTTGCAAGTTTGATCTGGTCACATTTTTTCCAAAACCTAAATGGTAAAACTTTGCCTTCTGAGGGCTTATGCTAACAAGCAGGTCTCGAAGACTATCGCGTCCACAAAGTTGACCGAACATCATGCACAGCAACTGGTTCCAACAGGTGAAATGTTTTACATATCGGTTACCCGAATAACGACTCACACAACGATCAAATACCCGTGATGGTAAATGGAGGCCGATCTGGGAGAACACATACTTGCCAGTGTGCATAAATTCGATTTTTTCCGAATCTATGGCTCAAATCGTCACCGTCAATTTTGAAGTCTAAACCCTTGTAAATCAAGATGTCAAAGAACGCTTTAAGTATTTTTAATGGCCACTAATGAAAGAGGACAAAGAAAGATAAAAGAGCTGTCGCTCTTTCGTGTTTACTAATAAGTGCTATTTGCCTTATTGCGCCATCTGCATTTTCCCAACAAAAAGGCAATGGGAAAATCAGCGGCATTGTGCTCGATGGTGAAACTAATCTGCCCAT
>JANXYC010000217.1 GCA_025350305.1 Cyclobacteriaceae bacterium
GTATGGTCACGAAGAACACAACGAACCACTACGAGTACTACGAAATCAAGGTCCAGCGGATCATTGGCCCTGCTTCGTTGTGCTCGTTGTGTCATCTTCGTGCTCGTTGTGCCCCAAAAAACTAAATATGACAAAGTAGGACTAATTTCATAACCCTTGTGCCGATAAGTGGGCAATAGGCAGTCAGAAAAGTTAACGAGTGTTTCCGCTGCGTGTTAAAATGTATTCCCTTCAAACACAATAAAAAAGTCCTGCTTCATGATGAAGGCAGGACTTTTACGATCTTAATAACGATTACGCCATGGCAGGCTCGATCACCGTCGATTTCTTATCCAAATCTATTACGAGCGGGGAAGCAATAAAAATCGACGAGTAGGTACCAATCACGACACCGATGATGAGCGCAAACGAAAATCCGCGCAACACCTCTCCTCCAAAGAAAAACAATACCACTACCACGAGGAGAACAGTACCCGACGTGATCAGCGTGCGGCTCAACGTACTATTGATGGCGTTGTTAAAAATCTTAGAACGTTCATGGCTGGTTCCCATTCCCATATATTCGCGGATCCGATCAAAGATGATCACGGTATCGTTTATCGAGTAGCCGATGATCGTCAGCAAGGCCGCTACAAACACCTGGTCGATCTCCAACGAAAACCCAAAGACCCTGGCAATGGCAAATGCTGAGAACGTAAACAGCGCATCGTGAATGAGAGCCACAATAGCACCCGTGCTGTACTGCCACTTGCGGAAACGCAACAGGATATAGAGGAAGATGGAGAGAAATGCCAAGCCGCCTGCCATAAACGCAGAATCTTTGATATCATCGGCAATGGTAGCCCCTACTTTGGTCGACGATGAAATTGCGAAATGTGCGTCATCAACCTTTACATCATTTTCTATATACTGCTTACCGGTTACCTTTTGTATCCCCTGGACAAGCGCGTTTTTCACTTTATCATCTGCCCCATCCGAATCGTCGTCGATGAGATAGGATGTGGTCACTTTTACCACATTATTACCATCATAGTTTTTTACTTCTGTGCTGGCCTCCTCAAAACTGGCGGTCAGGTCACTCCGCATCCTGGTTGCATCCACTGGCTGACTGAATGTTACAATGTAATACCGCCCGCCCTTGAAGTCTACTCCCAGGTTCAGGCCTTGCACAGCAATCAGGATCATGCCGATGGCGATAAAGATGGAAGAAAAAATATACGCCTTCTTCCGGTTGGCAATAAAATCATAATTGGTGTTCCTGCCGATGGACCAAGACACTGAAGTTTCAAACGAAACTTTAGCCTCATCTCCCTTACGAACCATCCATTCAATAACGACCCTTGAAATGTACACCGCAGAAAAGAAAGAGGTGGCAATACCAATCATTAACACGATCGCAAAACCTTTCAAGGGACCCTGTCCAAAAATATAAAGGAACATGGCCGTAAGGAAAGTAGTGAGGTTGGAATCAAAAATCGCTGCAAAGGCGCGCTCATAACCTTTCTTTATCGCTTCGCGCAGCCTTCGGCCTTGCCGTAATTCTTCACGGATACGCTCATAAATAAGTACGTTCGCATCCACAGCCATACCCATGGTGAGCACAATGCCGGCAATGCCCGGCAGCGTGAGCGCGGAATTTAACTGCGCCAAAATGCCAAGAATAAAAAATATGTTGAAGAGCAGTGCAAGATCAGCCACCCAGCCACCCTTGGCATAATACGCCACCATGAAAATTACAACAAGGGCTAAACCGCACGCCATCGAAATAAATCCTTGGTTTTGTGCCACTTGCCCCAGCGATGGACCTACTATTGCTTCTTCAACAATACGGGTGGGTGCAGGAAGGGATCCTGCTCTCAGCACAAGTGCAAGGTCTTTGGCTTCTTCGACTTCAAAACTTCCTGTAATCTGTGAATTCCCATTTGGAATTTCTCCCTGGACAGTCGGTGCGGTGTAAACATAATTGTCAAGCACAATTGCAATCCTTCCCATCGGGGTTTTGCTGGAAGCCGCAGCGGTGACCTTCGACCAGATGCGGGCACCCGTAGCATTCATTGTCATGCTCACGGCAGGGCGGGCAAACTGATCGTAGTCAAGCCGGGCGTCGTTGATTACCTCACCACCCAACAAGGGTTTACCATTGCGGCCAAGGTTCACAAAGTTGAGACGGAGGTCTTCCACGCCGGGAGTCAAATCGGGCTCTGGTTTTACATCCCAGAACCAACCGATGGTACGTGGAATCAGCGTACGAACATCCTCGCGTTTCAAAATACGGTTAATGGTGGCCGTGTCTTTTACATTATAGAGAAACGGAACCCCCTGATTCATCAACGCTAACAGTGGAGACATATTCAATTTGGCCAGTGAATCGAGAGTGTTGCCGGTAGAATCTTTTGCTACTTTGGCCAGCTGCTGCTCGAGTGCGGATTTGATGGTGTCTGCTTTGGCATCCACATTATTTTTTCTCTGGCCTATGTCGGGTGTTTTTGTTTCCACCACCCTGGCCGCCTGTTCTTTCAACAACATCTGGTTCACACCCATTAACCCCTGGCTCAGTTGCGGATCATTGTACTCGATTACGTCCCAAAATTCAAGTCGCGCAACGCCCTGCAATAATTTGCGTACTCGTTGCGGATTATCGGCACCCGGGATTTCAATTTGAAGACGCCCAGACTGTTGCAGGCGCTGCACTTTTGCTTCGGATGTGCCAAATTGGTTAATCCGCGTATTGAGAATGGTGAACGACCGGTCGATGGCACTTTCTATTTCATCTTTCAGAAATTTCAAAACTTGATTGTCCGAATCCGACACGCTTACACGACCCCGATTGGCGGCAGACGCAAAAAGGGATGCGAGGTTACGGTCAGGGTTGGCTTTCTTGAACGCTTCGTAAAATAGATCAGCAAAATTCTGGGCGCTTGTTTTTTGTTTTTCCCGTGCAACTTGCAACGCCGTCGTGAGGGCCGGGTCCTGGCTGTTTCCGCTCAAGCCGCGAATAATCTCACCAGGAGAAATTTCCAGTACCACGTGCATACCACCTTGTAAGTCAAGGCCAAGGCTTAACTCATTTTCCTTGACCTCCTTGTAGGTGTATTCAACACCCAGGAGATTATACACCGGCAGGCTCCACAATGAATCGAGGTAACGTTGTTTTTTGGTAAGGCTTAACGAGCCTTTCTTGTCAGTGGCATAGTCTGTGGCATCCTGCTGCACCCTGCGCGATACAAACGTGAACGACAGGTAATACAAACACAGCATCGTGATGATAATGGTCAGCACGATTACTACTCCTTTGTTCTGCATAAATCCGAAAGTTTAAATGGTAAATTTTAATTTGATGGATGAAAGTCGCATGAAAGCCAACGGCTCACGAAACTGCTAGCTGAAATGGTAAAAGAGAATTAGGGTGCCTGGGGCGAAATGACGACACGGAAAAGTGTCCTGAAAATATCAGCGAGAATTGTTTTGTATAGTGCTGGCTGCTTTGACGGCTTGTCTTCATCAAGAATAATTTCCCGGATCAAGGAGGGATTAGTATGATGCACTTCGGCCGCCGGTCCTGATGTCATCGCATCTGCCGGAGCGGCTACAATGATCTTCTTCTCAGCGTCCGCAGGTTTTTTTGATTTTTCCGATTGGATTTTCGATAAAATCGACTTGGTCTCCTTCTCAAAAGTCTGGGAACAAAGAATGACTGCGGCAGCAAGAACACCGGCTACCAGCATCAAATTCTTCGGAAGGGACTTTTTTGCTCTCAAGGGACACAAAGGTAAAAATTGAGAGAGGAATTGCAACAGGGGCGGGTTGCATTTCAAAATTCTGCAGCTACTCCTTCATTTGGGCTAATTGCCACAGCCTTAAGCCCGGGGCAATTGAGGTTCACTCCCCCATGAACTTTAGTCAAATGAGTGTTTTGAGATAGCCGGCGAGAACATTCAACGCCTTATCGAAATGGCGATTATTTGGAATGACGATGTCCGAATTGTATTTCAAGGGTTCAATTAGTGATTCATATACAGGCATTACGTGATACTGGTATCTGTAGAGTACATCATCCAGATCGTAGCCACGTTCGACCTGGTCGCGCTTGATCCGGCGGCCCAACTTTACATGGTCCTTGGCTTCCAAGAAAATCTTAAGGTCAAGTTCCTGAGCAATCTCCTCAAAGTATTGTACGAATAATCCTTCCACTACCAGGATGGGTGTTGCTTTGAACGATAACATTTTAGGCTCCGCCAATGGATTGTTAAACGTGTACTCCTTCTTCAGCACGTCTTGCCCTCCCTTTAGTTTCAAGAGATCGGCACAAAAGGCTTCCAGGTCGATAGACCCCGGCAGATCAAAATTTTTGATTCCATTTTCATCGATCGGTTGCTGGTCGCGTGATTTATAATAATTATCCTGCGAGATAAGGCACATTTCATCGGGCGAAAAGCGTGCCGCAAGGCCCTGTAAAAAAAAGGTTTTACCCGAGCCGCTGCCGCCAGTGATGCCGATGGTGAAAGATTTTCTCAATTCCAGAATATTCCTGCAAAATCGCAAACAAATCGCAAAAATGTTTTAATGTTTTATAGGGCGTTAAGAAATGCCTCCAGCTTTTTCACCGCCCGCGCTCTGTGGCTGATCTCGTTCTTTTCCTCCATTGTCATTTCCGCCAGCGTTTTAAGGGATCCGTGAGGTTGAAAAACCGGATCATAACCAAACCCACCTGTTCCTCGCAATTCGGTTAGAATCACACCTTTCACGATGCCTTCAAAAACCCATTCCCCCTGCGGTAAAATCAGCGAGATGACAGTCCGGAATTGCGCTTCTCGATTGCGGAGGGCTTCCATTCTTTTCAATAACAAATTGAGATTGTCCCTGCTGTTTCGTTGGGGACCGGCATAACGCGCGGAAAAAACTCCTGGTGCTCCGTTGAGTACACCTACTTCCAACCCGGTATCATCAGCAAAGCATGGAATTTTGTAGTGGCTCCAGACGTAGGATGCTTTTTGATATGCGTTGCCAGCAATTGTTTCCTGTGTTTCCGGCAACTCTTCTTTGCAACCAACATCCGCGAGCGTGAGTAATTGAAACGTTCCACCAAGAACAGCCATCACTTCTTCGAGTTTGTGTTGGCTGTTGGTGGCGAAACAAATTCTCATCTTTACTTCACGTCAATCAGTTCGACGTCAAAAATAAGATTAGCATTTGGTGGTATTGAACCGGACCCGGTGGTCTTGTACCCCAATCCGGAAGGAATGTATAAGGTCGCCTTACTTCCTTTTGTCAGGAGTTGAAAGCCAATCACCCACCCATCAATAAGACCGGAAAGTGGGAACGAAATAGGTGCGGCTCTTTGATCAAAAACAACTCCGGTGCTCATCTGCTTGCCGACATATTTCACTGTAATTGTGCTGGAGATTATTGGCTTTACGCCACCGGCAGGACCTGCCGTGGTAACAACATACCGCAGGCCGCTTGGATCCGTTTGCGCGGTGATGTTGTTGTCAGTCAAATATTTATCAATTGTCGCGACATCCTTTTTAAGTTGCTCCTCCGTGGTCAGAGCCTTATCGGTGCTGCAACCAATCAGGAGCAGCATAAACAATCCAATACTTGTCTTTCTCATAAACGAATTATTTAAAATCAATCAACTCTATATCAAACACAAGATTCGCGTTAGGCGGAATATCGGGAGGATATCCATTCATTCCATACCCCAGGCTGGAGGGAATATAGAGCGTTGCTTTGGATCCTTTCGGTAATAATTGAAATCCAATTTGCCATCCCTGGATCATGTTGGAGAGCGGGAATTCAACAGGACCTTCCGATTGATCAAATACATTTCCGTTTTCGAGTAAGCTTCCTTTGTAAATTACCCGCACGGTATTGGTAAGAGTTGGTGTAGTGCCTGAACCCTGCTTTGTCACAACGTAACGAAGTCCGCCTTTTCCTTTCAACGCCGTAATGTTTTTCGATGCCAGGTAGGCATCAATCGAAACTGAGTCTGCTGCCAACTGGCCTACCTGTCGCAACTTGTTCTTCTCAGACTCCCGAGCTTGAATTTTTGTCTGTAGTTTATTAAGGCCCGCCTCATCGGTGATGTCTGTTACGCCAAAGAAAAAGAAAATCTCCAAATCAGGCTTTATGTTCGGCGGCAACGGTCGGCCAGAATTCTCAAAAAATAATTTGGCGCTCTCTTTCAACATAACACTGTCACCTTTTTTCAATACCCTGAAGGCACTTTCCAGTCCCTTTTCATTTTTCATTGCGGCTGTGTCAGGCACGGGAACAATTACCGGAATCTGACGCTTTTTTGTATCGTCCCACACGGAGTCTTTTGTGTCTTTATACAACATGTTCATCACCAGGAACTGACCGGGCTTTGCAAAGCTGCCTTCACCTTCGCGAATTACCTTTACTTCAAAGCCGTTGGGCGCTTTGCGGTTTTTTGAACAAGCACTGCAGAGAATGGCGGCAGCGATTAATACATAAGAAAGTTTCATGAGATAGAAATTAATTTAGTTAGATGGATAATTGTGCTTTGTATTCGGGGAGAATTTTTAAAAATCGCTGCAGCGTCTCCTCCAGCGAGACCCGGGAAGTTCCCCCGGACGCGTTCTTATGCCCTCCACCCTCAAAATATTTTCTTGCCATTTCGTTCACTGAAAAATCTCCTAACGATCGAAACGACAATTTTATTTCTTCTTTCCGGTCATACATCAGGACCGAGAGTTTAATTCCTTTTATTGACAAGCCATAATTTACCAAGCCTTCGGTATCACCTGTCTGCGAGGAGAATTGTTTCAACTCATCAGAAGTTAAGGTGATATAAGCGGTGTGATAGTCGGGCACAACCTGGAGTTTCTTACTCAACACAAAGCCGGTGAGCTTCAACCGTTCAAGCGAATTGGTATCATAAATTTGCTTGGCCACATAACTTGGATTGGCGCCAAGGCCAGTCAACTCAGATGCAATTAAGAATTCGGTTTGGGTTGTATTGGAGTGCCGGAATCCACCGGTATCCGTCATGACCCCTGCATAGAGGCAATTGGCGATACTGGCGTCTACCAGCTGTTTCTCACCCATTTGTTCAATCAATTGAAAAACTAACCCAGCGGTGGAGGCCGCCCGGGCATTCCATTGTTCGAAGTCGGCGAATTGTTCAGGATCCAAGTGGTGGTCGATAAGGATTTTCTTCCCTGGCGCCGTTCTGACAGATTCCTCCAAGTCTTCAATCCTTTTCAAACTTGAAAAATCGAGACAAAAGACAGCATCCGCAGCCGCAATCGCGGTTTTTGCTTTTTTCTCAGGTTCCCTTGATTCATTAGAGAGCGCCACGACCTCGGCATTTCCAGGCATCCAACTCAAAAACGCCGGATAATCGCTTGGGGTAACTACTGTTACCAAATGACCTTTTTTTTTCAGAAAACCGGCCAATCCAAGCGAAGAACCCAATGCATCTGCGTCAGGTTTAAAATGTGTGATAATGACCATTCTCCCTGGAACATCAATTAGAGCCTTAAATGCCTGGATATTTTTCATTGAAGGGGGCAAAAATAATAAGGATTTAAGGATTCGCGGATTATTTGAAATTTATTCTTGGCGCCTCATCCCTGACCTCACCCCTGGCCCCTCTCCGAAGCGGAGAGGGGGAGACCGAAGGGGAGGGGGGAGGCAAGACAAGAAATGATTATGATTGGGTTTCCTGATTCTGGCTTCTTTTGAATAGTTTTGCGCGCGAAAATTCAACCAATCAAACTCAATTAAAAATGTCAGGAAACAATACTTTCACCATGCTTAAACCCGATGCATTGAATGCAGGAAATATTGGGGGCATCACTAAAATGATCGAGGAGGCAGGCTTCAAGATTGTAGCGATGAAAAAAACCAGGCTTACGCCAGAATTGGCCGGTAAATTTTACGCAATACATAAGGAGCGACCATTTTATGGTGAACTCTGCGCCTATATGTCATCCGGTCCAATTATGCCTATGATTCTTGAAAAGTCAAACGCAGTGGAGGATTTCCGTAAACTGATAGGAGCTACCGATCCTAAGAAAGCAGCCCCTGGCACCATCCGCGCCCTGTTTGCCAAGTCCATTGATGCCAATGCGATCCATGGCTCTGATTCGGATGCGAATGCCGAGATTGAAGGCAATTTCTTTTTCTCTCAGTTCGAACGTTTTTAAAATTTTTGTTTTTTGGCTGGGTCTTTCGCCAGCACGGTTGTTATTATCCTTGTTACGCCCTCAAAATTTGATCGCGTGCCAGATTTTGTTCAACCAACATTTGGTTCTAACCTCATTGCCTTGACTATGAACATTGATCCTCATTATTCCGAAAAATTTGAATCCCGTCACATCGGTCCCGACTCCCGGCAGGTTGCAGAAATGCTCAATGTGGTCAAGGCATCATCCATCGATCAATTGATCGAGCAGACCGTGCCGATCACGATCCGGTTGAAGAGCCCGCTGAATTTACCGGCTGCGAAGTCTGAGTTTGAATTTCTTAAAGAGTTCAAGAAAACAGTTTCAAAGAATAAAATCTTCAGGTCATTTATAGGAACAGGTTATTACAATACCATTACGCCCGGCGTGATCTTGAGAAACGTGTTGGAAAACCCGGGATGGTACACAGCGTACACCCCGTACCAGGCGGAGATTGCGCAAGGAAGGCTGGAGGCGCTGATAAATTTTCAAACCATGATCATCGACCTGACCGGATTGGAAATTGCTAATGCATCGCTACTGGACGAAGCTACCGCTGCAGCGGAAGCCATGCATTTACTGTCTGCTTCCCGCAAAGGCACTAAAAAGAATGCTGTCAAATTTTTTGTTGACAAGAATGTATTTCCTCAAACGATCGATCTGTTAAGAACACGCTCAGCCCCACTTGGAATTGAATTGGTCATTGGTGATGTTGAAAAACTGGACATCACGGAGGCAGGGTTATTTGGTGTCTACATTCAGAACCCAAATAACAACGGAGCCATCCGGGACTTCACGTCTTTCATTGAATCAGCACATGAGAAAGAAATTTATGTCGTCATGGGCACGGATCTTATGAGTCTGGTGCTGATGAAGTCGCCTGGAGAAATGGGCGCAGATATTGCCGTGGGTTCTTCCCAGCGTTTTGGAGTCCCGATGGGCTTCGGAGGACCGCACGCTGCATTCTTTGCAACACGTGATGAGTTCAAACGGCTCATGCCCGGCCGTATCATCGGCGCGTCAGTGGATGCAAAAGGACATCCCGGTTACCGGATGGCGTTGCAAACAAGGGAACAACATATTCGCAGGGAGAAAGCAACTTCAAACATTTGCACCGCGCAAGTTCTGCTTTCAGTGATGGCCGGTATGTACACAGTTTATCACGGACCAGACGGTCTGAAGAAAATCGCAGGCAGAATCCATGGCCTTGCGAAAGTACTCGAAAGTGAGCTACGGGAAATTGGCGCGAAGCAGGTGAACGAAAATTATTTTGATACGCTAAAAATCGCTGTTGAAGATAAAAATGCTATTGAGCGGGAAGCCGTGAACCACGAGATTAACTTCCGCTACTTTGCCGATAATCATATTGGCATTTCCCTGGACGAAACAACGTCGGTGGAAGATGTATATAAAATCCTGTTGGTCATTGCATCCGCGTCACGCAAGACCGCTCCCGGAAGAGGCGCGGAGGGTGGACGAATTACCTGGCCGGCTGCCTTGATCAGAAAATCTTCCTTCCTCACACATCCCGTATTCAATTCGCACCATAGTGAACATGAAATGCTTCGCTATATCAAGAAGTTGGAGAACAAGGATCTCTCTATGGTGCACTCGATGATTTCACTGGGCTCCTGTACCATGAAGCTCAACGCCACAGCCGAAATGATTCCTGTTACCTGGCCTGAGTTGGGACAAATTCACCCGTTCGCACCGGGTAACCAGACCAAAGGATACAGTGATATGATTGGCCATCTTGAAATTTGGTTAAAAGAGATTACCGGCTTCACCGGCGTATCGCTGCAGCCCAACAGTGGAGCACAAGGAGAGTATGCCGGATTACTGGTTATACGCGCGTATCACCACAGCCGGGGCGATCATCACCGGAATATATCGCTGATTCCCGCTTCTGCTCACGGTACCAACCCCGCCAGCGCTGTAATGGCTGGTATGGAAGTAGTGGTGGTGAAGTCGGATGAAGAGGGGAAGATTGATGTCACCGATCTTAAAGACAAAGCGGAAAAGTATAAGGACAAGTTATCGTGCCTCATGGTGACCTATCCTTCCACTCACGGTGTGTTTGAAGAAGCCATAACTGACATCTGTGAAATTATTCATAAAAACGGCGGCCTCGTCTACATGGATGGGGCTAATATGAATGCACAGGTCGGACTGACCTCACCGGCCAACATTGGTGCCGACGTCTGTCACCTGAATTTGCATAAGACCTTCTGCATCCCGCATGGCGGCGGCGGTCCTGGTATGGGACCCATCTGTGTGAATGATAAACTAAAATCTTTTTTACCAGGTCACCCCGTCATAAAAACAGGTGGCAACGATGCCATCACGGCAGTTTCTGCCGCTCCGTGGGGAAGCGCCAGTATTCTTGCCATCTCGTATGCGTACATCGCCATGATGGGAGGGGATGGATTGACGAACGCAACAAAAATCGCCATCCTCAATGCTAATTATATCAAGGAGAAGCTGCGTGGTCATTATAAAATTCTTTATACCGGATCACACGGACGTTGCGCCCATGAAATGATCGTAGACTGTCGTGATTTTAAGAAATCCGGAGTTGAAGTTGAAGACATCGCTAAGCGCCTGATGGATTATGGTTTCCATGCCCCGACGGTTTCATTCCCGGTAGCCGGCACACTGATGATTGAGCCGACAGAAAGTGAGCCGAAAGAAGAACTCGACCGCTTTTGCGAAGCGCTTATTGAAATTCGAAATGAGATCCGTGAAGTAGAAGAGGGCAAACAAGACCGGGAGAATAATGTATTAAAGAACGCACCTCATACGGCAACCGTCATTACAGCCGATGAGTGGACACTCCCCTATAGCCGGCAAAAAGCTGCCTACCCGCTTCCGTTTGTGAAAGAAGCGAAGTTTTGGCCGAGTGTGAGCAGAATAGATAATGCTTATGGAGATCGCAATTTGGTTTGCAGTTGTTTGCCGATGGAGGAATACCAGAAATGAATGTGTTGAGGTGTTAATGTGTTTAAGTGTTAACGTGTTGAGGCGTTTAGGTTGATTGTGACACGACACCGGTGGATTACAGTTTTAGTTTCTTAGGATCCTGGCGGGTGTCCTGATAGAGGCCCAATAAAGCCCTAAACCGGCTCAATTGCATAATCAATTACCTTTTCTTAGCTTACTTTATCAATAACATGAATTGCACAGTATTATGAAAGGGCTTCTATTTCTGGGCTGCATACTATTACCCTTAATTACTTTTTCACAAAAACTGGAAAACCTGAAGGCTGTAGTTCAGGGTGAAAAGATTATTGTCTCCTATGACATTTCGCAAGGGTATGACGGTGATAAGTTTGACATTTCATTATACGCTTCTCACAATAACTTTACCTCATCCTTGCAGCGCGTGAACGGTGACGTGGGCCGTGGCCTAACGCCTGGCAAAGACAAAAAAATAGAAGTGGATGCCAAAAATGAAATTGGCAATTATAAAGGTGAGTTGTCATTCGAGGTGAGGGCCGAAGTGATCGCCGCTTTTGCGTTGACTAACAATGTCAGTTCTGCGAAGCGCGGCAAATCAATAGCGTTAGCCTGGCGCGGAGGCGTGAAGAACCAGGATGTAAAAATTGAGCTGCTACGAGCTGGTGTCAGCCAGGGTGCCGTGGGCACTGTAGGCAACAATGGAATTTATCAATGGCTGGTCCTTTCAAATCACAAAACAGGAACAGACTACCAGCTTCGGTTGGTGAACGGCAAAGAAACGGTTACGACAGGGCGCTTTGCCATCAAGCACAAAGTGCCCACACTGCTGAAAGTGTTGCCGTTGGTAGCGGTGGCGGCAGTGGTAGGACTGGTAGGCGGATCTCCTGCTAAGGACAGCAAACTGCCGCTACCTCCGGATTTGGGCTTAGTAAATTGAGTTTATAATTTTAGCATGTATAAAGTCCTGTTAGGTATTATAATAGAGTTTTGGTTTGTGACTTCACAAGCTCAACTTGCCTCTGTGCCCACAATACAATCGAGTAATTTGATAATCACACAACCTTTTGCAAACACGCTGCTGCTTACGTGGACCAAAGGCAATGGAACAAGTCGGCTGGTTGTCGGGAAAGCAATGGGACCCGTAGATCAACAGCCATTAAATGGTGTAACCTATGTGGCGTCGTCATCTTTCACAGTCGGTGATGATTTAGGTGGTGGAAATTATGTAGTTTATAACGGATCAGAAAATTCGGTGAATGTCACCGCTATTCAAGCGGCCACAACCTATGGTTTTTTCGTTTTTGAATATAATGGTACCACCGGATCAGAGAATTACTTGACGAGTATTGCCTCGGGAAATCCCGCCAGTTCCGATATAACCCCTCCCATAGTCTCTGCATCAAACACGCCGAAAGTCATTGCCCCTAATACTGAAATCCTGGCTTCAGCGAATTTCACGGATAATGAATCTGGCATCTTCAGTGCAAAAATTCAGTATCGCCCCATCGCAGGCGCGGCGTCAAGTGATTTTACACCGCTGGACATGACCCTCTCCACCGGTTCAACCTACATAGCCACAATCCCGGCTTCAGCAGTAACTGAATTAGGCGTGGAGTACAAGTACTTAATAACCAACGGAGCAGGCCTGGACAATTCGGCCAATCAAACGCTTTACAAAACCGTTATCAAACATACCGCTTTGAACTTCACATCATACCCTACTGACGCCGCAGGAAACTACCGCATCATTGCCATCCCGCTAGTCCTTGATAATAAAACTGCTAACGATGTTTTCGCCAATGTGGTGGGCAGCTATGACCCCACCAACTGGCGCATGTTCAAGTACAACGGTTCCGGCTTTAGTGAACTGAACGGGAGTTCGGTTCTTTTACCCGGTGAAGGTTACTGGTTTATTGCTGCCAAAAGTTCACCTCTTAACACCGGCCCAGGTACTACAGTGGACGTAGATACCGGTACTCCTTTTACTGTCACGCTTAACCCCGGCTGGAACCAGATCGGCAATCCATACAACTTTAATATTTCGTGGGCCGATGTAATTGCGGCCAATCCAGCGGAGGCACCAAATCTCGGTGGAAATACCAGCAATATCAGGGTCTTTCGCGGGACCGTTGATAACGTAGATAAGTTGAAAAGTCTTGAGGGTGGCTTCGTAAAATACCTGGGTACAACGGCAACCCCCATAAAAATTCCAGTGGCAAAGAATGGCTCTATCAATGGCCGGGTAGCAACTGAAAGCACGGTTAACACTTCACTTGATCAGGCCTCGTGGGAAGTTTTTTTTAATCTCAGGTGTGGTGAAGTCGGGTACAAACTGGGAGGTCTGGGCATGCACCCGGAAGCGAAGGAAGGATTTGACTTCCATGACGATTTTAATTCGCCCCGCTTTCTTGAATATCTCGAAGTAAAATTTCCCAGGAAATACCTCGGGATGTCTTATACCAAAGATGTTGTCCCCACTGCTGAAAATTATGTGTGGGAGTTTAGTGTGGAATCCAATCTAAAAGAAGAAAACACTTCTTTGAACTGGGACAATTCCTATTTCGGTAATGTGAAAGAGATTTACCTGCTGGATGTGAAGTTGCATAAGGTTACGGATATGAGAGTTCAAAGTCATTATGAATTCAGCCGCCTTAATTCGAAGGACTTTAAAGTAGTCTTCGGAAGCGGTGAATTTGTGAAACAAGAATTACTGCCGTCCAAAATCGTCTTGTATGATCCCTTCCCCAATCCGTTTGTGGAGGAAGTTTCGATTGGCTACGCATTGCCAAAAGAAGTAAGTGAAGGTCCGGCTGAAATCGAAGTCTACAATTCAACAGGAGCTCGCATTGCTCAAATGCAAACCAGTGAACCAGGTGTTGGCAACTGGATATGGAAAAGTGGTCAACAGGCTCCAGGCTTGTATTTTATAAGACTTCGGGCAGGCAATGGGTCTATTACCAAGAAAGTTTTAAAGCGATAAGGGATGAAATGTGAGGGGCCTACTGAGTACTACGTAGCTTGCGCGACAATATGACGATGTTAGTTGTTGATTAACAAGAGGGCGTCTCTAAAAACTCCTTGTACCCTTCTCTTCCGGAGAAGGGTAACGGGTTGAGGCCATAAAAGACAAGGTTTTTAGAGATGCCCAAGAGTCTACATCGGGAGTTATGTCGCCTAAATAATGAGCGTAGTAGTATTCTCTTTTGATTACGAGACCAGACAGATGTGACATTAAAAATAATAAGTATATGAAAAAGATTAATTTATTACTTCTATGGTTCTTTCCGCTGGTGCTATTTAGCCAAACGCTAAAAGAAAAGACAAACCCGGTTACGGTTGATTATTCAATTAAGCCGGGAGCAGATGAAGTTATTCCTAAACAGAATAGAAAATACCGTGCGTTGATAATGGGTGTTTCAAAGTATCAACACGAGGGTCCAGGCCTGCAGTCATTGGACAATCCGACGAAGGATGCACAACTGGTGTATGACATGCTCATAAAAAAATATACGTTCGATCCTGCTGACGTTATCTTACTGAAAGACCCCACCCGGCAAAGTATTATTGATGCGTTTGATAAGCTATCCAACGAAACTGCTGCCGATGATAATGTACTTGTGTTTTACGCCGGCCACGGTGTCTGGGACAAACAAAAAGAGTTGGGCTACTGGCTGCCATCGGACGCGGAAATGAAAAGCAGGAGTGCATGGATCGCCAACAGTCAGATCAAGGACTACCTGAGCGACAATGTGATCCGGTCAAAACATACCTTGTTAATCACGGATGCATGTTTTGGTGGAAGCATCTTTAAAAGCAGGAGTGTATCGGCCGAAACATTTATGCGGGTCAATGAATTATACAAGGAACCGAGTCGCAAGGCCATGACCAGTGGAAATTTGAGCGCGGTGCCTGATAAAAGCGTTTTTATTCAACAATTGCTAAAAAAGTTGGACGACAACGAAGATGACTTTTTACCTGCTCAGCAGCTTTTTGCCAGAATCTATGAACCAATCGTAAATAACGCGGCGAGCAATCCGGTCTATGGTATCATTCAGGGAGCTGGAGACGGCGGCGGTGATTTCATTTTTGTTGTGCGAAAACACTGAGCCGATGGCATCTTTGCTCCTAAGACCTCGGGGCTTATCTTTGCCCATGGCTAAAAACCAACATAGCGCCATTCACATCAGCGAGGCCATCCAGGAACTGCTTAAATCGCATCATCTTAAGCCAAAATTTGATGAGGCCAACGTAATTGCGTCCTGGGAGCAGATCGTAGGTAAAGCTATTGCCAAGAGAACCAAACGGATAAATATTAAAAATAAGGTCCTTTTTGTTGAATTGCTGTCCCCCTCCATGAAGCATGATTTGGGCTATCATAAAACCCAAATGCTTGAGATATTCAAGAAGGAATTCGGTGAAGGAGTAGTGACCGAAGTCGTCTTCATGTGAAATTCCAACGCAATTTGTGTTAATGCGCCCTGCCTACTGCCCGTTGCCTGCTGCCTACTCCTGAATTCAATGCCCAACAAGCCCTAATTATGAGATTGTCTAAATTAATTTCCCCGCTTGCCTATCACGAAAAAGCCATTAATTTTGCACTCCTGTTTTTGGAAAGAGGTATTGTGCTGGCTTGAGAATGAGTTTTCGAAACAGGGTGTTCTTCGAAATAACCATACAGTTTCACACTGAGCTTGTTGGCTGAGAAATTGATCGTGTGAAGAATATCGGGGGGGATACTCAAGCGGCCAACGAGGACAGACTGTAAATCTGTTGACTTATGTCTTCACAGGTTCGAATCCTGTTCCCCCCACTGCGTCCGCCGTAGCTCTGCGAAGGCGGACAGCGTCAGCCATATCTTTAGCGACGGCTGAGTGCGTCCGCCAAAGCCTTGGCGAAGGCGGACATGGTCTGAACATTAGCCAGGATAAAATCCGCCTTCGCCAAGGCTTCGGCGGATGAAAGCGGGAGTAGCTCAGTTGGTAGAGCGATAGCCTTCCAAGCTATAGGTCGCGAGTTCGAACCTCGTTTCCCGCTCTGAGTTGGCCGTTAGCCTTTGGCTTGAGAGTGGGAAGTGAGGTGGGTTATCAACTAAGCCAACGGCTAAAAGCTAAGAGCCAAAAGCATTTCAAGCCGTTGTAGCTCAGTGGTAGAGCACTTCCTTGGTAAGGAAGAGGTCGTGAGTTCAATCCTCATCAACGGCTCTAGACGAAAGAGGAGTCTCACGCGTCCGCCGTAGCTGTCTCAGCGAAGGAGGGTCGAATTGAATGAGGAAAGTAAAAAGAGGATGAACAATGTTCCCGGCAATGGCCAGGAACCTGAATTTTGAAATGTAATCTAATTGAGATCCGCTGATCACTGATGGGTAGCGCCATCGCAAAGGTGTAAACGGTCTCAGTACGAATAACCCTTATTCGAAAGGCATAAAATGTTTGGGGTGTATGCTTCTCAGGCGGAGAAGCGTTGAATTGTAATTTATTTAATCAATTATACACTTTAAACACTAAAACCGGGATTTTCAAATATGGCAAAGGAAACATTTGATCGTTCGAAACCTCACGTTAACGTAGGTACTATTGGACACGTTGACCACGGTAAGACTACGTTGACCGCTGCAATCACCAAGGTGCTTGCAAAAAAAGGTTTGGCTACTGTAAGAGACTTCTCTTCAATCGACAACGCCCCTGAAGAAAAAGAGCGCGGTATTACTATCAATACTTCGCACGTAGAGTATTCGACTGTAAAACGCCACTATGCACACGTTGATTGCCCTGGCCATGCTGACTATGTGAAAAACATGGTTACTGGTGCTGCGCAGATGGACGGTGCGATTCTCGTGGTTGCGGCAACTGATGGTCCGATGCCCCAGACACGTGAACATATTCTTTTAGCCCGTCAGGTAGGTGTGCCTGCCCTGGTGGTATTCATGAATAAGGTGGACCTCGTTGACGATGCTGAATTGCTGGATCTGGTAGAGATGGAAGTTCGTGAACTTCTTTCTTCCTACAACTTCCCTGGCGATACAATGCCCGTGATCAGAGGCTCTGCCCTTGGTGCTCTTAACGGTGAAGCAAAATGGGTTGAGAAAATCGATGAGCTCATGGATGCAGTCGATAATTTCATTCCCATCCCTGTTCGCGCGATTGACAAAGACTTTTTGATGCCCGTCGAAGACGTGTTCTCCATTACGGGTCGTGGCACGGTAGCAACTGGCCGTATTGAGCGCGGTGTCATCAAAACAGGTGATCCTGTTCAAATTCTTGGAATGGGTGCCGAGGACCTTACCTCGACGATAACCGGTGTGGAAATGTTCCGCAAGATTCTTGACAGGGGCGAGGCTGGTGATAACGTAGGTTTATTACTTCGCGGTATTGAAAAAGATCAAATTTGCCGCGGTATGGTAATCTGTAAGCCCGGCACAGTAACTCCCCATGCTAAATTCAAGGCGGAGGTTTATGTGCTGAGCAAAGAAGAAGGTGGTCGTCATACTCCTTTCTTTAATAAGTACCGTCCGCAGTTCTTCTTCCGTACAACGGATGTAACAGGCGAAATCATGCTCCCTACCGGGGTGGAAATGGTAATGCCTGGTGACAACGTTTCTATCGAAGTACAGCTGATCAATAAGATCGCCATGGAAAAAGGACTTCGATTCGCTATCCGTGAGGGTGGCCGAACAGTGGGCTCCGGTCAAGTGACTGAAATTCTTGACTAATTCGGCAATCTCTTAACGATTAAAGCTTCTTAAAAGGCAGTTAAGTGATTGATAATCAATTCTGAACGTTTCCTGGAAATTTCCAGGAAACGTTTTTGTTTTGAACCCATTTGTTCTACCTTTGCAGTCCTTTTGGATTTAGGGTACGGACAGCGTCTAAAAGGGCTCTCA
>JANXYC010000027.1 GCA_025350305.1 Cyclobacteriaceae bacterium
AATAAAAGTGCACAATGGATAGGTGATCCAAAAAAAATACACACCTTCACCTACACGCCGGATGCGGGCAAAAGTGTGGCCATGTTGGCTAATTCGCCAACTGCCTTTAATCAGACCTGGCACGCATTGACCAGCAAGGAAGAAATTACGGGGGAGCAGTATGTGCGTATCGCGTGTGAAATCATGAACAAATCCTACAAACTCCAGGTCCTTCCAAAATTTGGGGTGCGTGCAATCGGTCTGTTCGTCCCAGTACTACGGGAATTTGTTGAGATGATGTATCAATTTGAAAACGACTACCTCTTTGACAGCACGAAGTTTGAAAATAAATTTGATGTTCAGTCAACACCGTATAAAGAAGGGATCGCCGCGACCCTGAAATAATCCTTATTTTTGCAGTAACTATTGCTGTTATGAAAAAGATTTTTGCTTTGTTTTTTCTTTTATCATTGTATGCCTGTAGTCCTTCGGGATCAGAAAGGACCAGTGGACTGCTGAAACCAAAGGCCTTTGCTGAAAAACTCAAATCTAATCCGGAGATTATTTTGCTTGATGTTCGCTCTTCAGCTGAAATGCAGACCGGTTATATCGTCGGTACCCGGCACCTTGATTATAACGCACCAGGTTTCCAACAATCGTTGGATAGTTTGGATCACTCGAAAACCTATTTCGTGTATTGTGCCAGTGGAAAGCGAAGTGGCAAGACTATTGAAATAATGAAGGAGAAGGGATTTCAAAATGTGGCAGCCATGGAGGGTGGTCTACGAGCCTGGAATGTAAGCGGACTTCCAACGTTTATGCCGGAAAATCCTTAGTCGGGAAGATAGTTTTGAAATCTTCCATATGTCCACGTCCCGACGATCGCACTTAACAAGGTAGTGATCGTTACCAATGACCCTGATCCGATCTGGGCGTACAGCGGACCCGGGCAAGCTCCTGTTAACGCCCATCCAAATCCAAAAATAAGACTTCCAATGATTACACCATGATGATACTTTTTCACTGGCATGTCAATGGAATTACCCTCCATGGTTTTCAAGTTCCAATTGCGAATCAAAAAAAGACCCAGCGCGCCGGTGGGGACAGCTGTCATAAAAATTCCAAACATATGAAAGCTCTCAAAGCGAAACATTTCCTGGATGCGGTACCAGGAGATGGCTTCTCCTTTGGTAAGAGCCAATCCAAAAATAATTCCGACTAAGAGATATTGGATGTTTTTCATAAAGCAAGAATAAAGGGGAGAACAAGATGACTGAAAAGAATTCCGCCAAGAAAAAAACAACTGGTCGCTACAAAGGAAGGCCATTGCAAGGCAGACAATCCCAGGATTCCATGACCGGACGTACATCCTCCGGAGTAACGTGTACCGAAGCCCACAAAAAAACCACCCACGATCATCATCAAAAAGCCTTTTGTAGTCGCTAGCGATGACCAGCTGAAAAGCTCTGAAGGCAATAGGCCTGATCGATCATGTACTCTTGCCGAATCAAGATAGGCTGCTGTGCTTTGAGAAATTGCCACCGGTTCAGGATTGGCAAGTAATATTCCGCCAATCCAACCGCCAATCAGGACGCCACCAGCAAAAAATAAATTCCAGCTATCCTTTTTCCAATCATAGTTGAGAAGAGGAAGAGAACTTGGCAGGCACGCCTCGCAGATTTGCCGCAGCGTAGAAGAAATGCCCAATTGTTTGTTTCCGATCAACAACAAAAGTGGTACAGTCATGCCGATGACCGGACCGGTGATGTACCATGACCACGGAGAATAAAGAATGTTCATTTGATAAAAGTACAAAAGTTGATATGATTAATAGATTTAGCGAGATTGTTCTCCACAATTCAATGCTCAGCAACTTGGGGCTTTGCCGGGAGCATCTCACCGTTTACTTTTGCCGCTCTCTCTATGCAGATAATCAACTCAATCCTCACCTGGGTCATGAAAAAGCGCATCCACCAGATGGAGCTCTTTATGAAATACCCTAACGATGTACAGGAGGAACTTTTTAACCGTTTGTTAATGACTGCCAGGCCCACTGAATTCGGCAAAAAGTATGGATTTGATGAAATTGTTAATTATGATGACTTCGCCCGACAAGTGCCTGTGCATTCGTACGAACGGTTGTTCCCTTACATTGAACGAATGATGAAAGGTGAGCAGAATATTCTCTGGCCCACCGAGATCAAATGGTTTTCCAAATCCTCGGGAACAACCAATGCGCGAAGCAAGTTTATTCCAATTTCGACAGAGTCCTTGGAAGAATGTCACTTCAAGGGGGGCAAGGACTTGTATTGCATTTACGTTAATAACTACCCGGAGACCAAAATCTTTTCCGGACGTGGCCTGGCTATTGGCGGGAGTCATCAGATCAATGAACTTGATCCAAGCTCTTCATCGTATTATGGAGATGTATCGGCTGTCATCATGCAAAACCTGCCAGTGTGGGCTCAGTTGATCCGTACGCCCAGCCTTGAGGTTGCACTGATGAGCAACTGGGAGGAGAAAATTGAAAAACTTGCCAGAGAGACGGCTTCGGTAGATGTTACTCATATTGCCGGAGTACCGACCTGGACCGTTCTCCTCTTGCAGCGAATCATGGAGATCGAGAAAAAAACGATACTTGAAATCTGGCCGAACCTGGAAGTATTTTTTCATGGGGCGGTGGCCTTTGCTCCCTACCGCAATTTATTCAAGACGCTGATCCCGAGTGAAACCATGAACTACTGGGAAACCTACACGGCGAGCGAAGGATTTTTTGGTATTCAGGATCTCAGCAATTCTGATGAACTTCTTTTGATGCTGGATTACGGTATCTTTTATGAATTTATTCCCACAGAACATTCGGAAGATGAAAGTCCAACAGCTATTCCGCTTAGTGACGTTGAGATTGGAAAGAATTATGCCATGGTGATCACTACCAATTCAGGGTTGTGGCGATATAACATTGGTGACACGGTGAAGTTCACCAGCAAAACTCCATACCGGATTAAGATATCAGGGCGTACCAAACATTTTATCAATGCTTTTGGCGAAGAGGTGATCATCGAGAATGCAGAGACGGCTGTAACACGGGCCTGTGAAATGACGGGAGGTGTGATCAATAACTTCACAGCCGCACCCATCTATTTGGAAAAGAATAAACGCGGTGGACACGAATGGATTATTGAATTCCACGTGCAACCCAGAAGCCTGGATGAATTTGGTAAAATTCTGGACGAGACCCTGCGAAGAATCAATTCTGATTATGACGCCAAGCGCTTTCATGACGTGGCACTGATTGCGCCTAAAATACACAGAGTGCCGGAAGGCACTTTTTACAATTGGATGAAGAAACGCGGCAAATTGGGTGCACAAAACAAAGTTCCGCGACTCAGCAACTCCCGCGAGTTCGTGGAGGATATTCTCTCATCTCTCCCCTCTTAATTAAGGGCATCTCTAAAAACATGCCTTTTTATGGCCTCAACCCGTCACCCTTCTCCGGAAGAGAAGGGTACAAGGAGTTTTTAGAGACGCCCTAAATCAGGAATTCTTCCATTTAACACCACAGCCAATTGCTTTGGTTTTTGTTATCGATACAGCTTTACCCGCCAACAAAGCATTAACCGCTGCTTCCACATATTTGTTGTCCGCCGCCGAAGCATCTCTTGCACTGTCATCAATTGCACCGATATAGGCCACCTTCAATTCATTGCCCACTTTATTTAATACGAAAACGTGTGGCGTATTAGTAGCTCCGAATTCACTTACAACTTTTTGTGACGCGTCATAGAGGTATGGGAAAGTATACCCTTTCTTCTTAGCATACTTCACCATCTCATCGTAGGAATCGCCCTCGGATACTTCCGGGGAATTGGGATTGATGGCAATCAAAGGGAAGCCCTGGGATGCATACATCTTATTGAGGGATATAATTCGCTCATTGTACTTCCTGGAAACCGGGCAGGTATTGCAATCAAAAACAACAATAAATCCTTTTGCATCTTTCCAATCTGCCAATGAGACGGTTTTACCATCCACATTTTTCAACTTAAAATCAGCCACCGTGTCGCCAACTTCGTAACCATCTTTTACAGGAGCGCTCGACAGGAGCACAATCACGGCTAAACAAGAGAGAATCAATTGCTTCATATTAAAGTTGATGCGTTAGTTATGGAGTTTATATTATTGAACGGATGCAATCAGTTTTTCAAGATCGCCTTCGTGCAGTTCTTTTTCTACGAATTTACGCTTGCCGGTTTTGTTATTTACCACCAGTGTTGCCGGTAATGCGCCTGACCAATTCTTGTCCAGCTTCTCAATCCATTGGTTGGGGTTTCGTTCGTTCAATATGAGCACCTGAGACTGAATTTTTTTGCGCGTCACAAATTTACGAACCTTATCTGCATCTGGGTCAAGGTCCATGTCCATGCTCACCAGTATAACACGCACGTCCTTCCGGTCAGCTGTTAACTTTTCAAACAGCGGCAACTCTTTAATACATGGAGCGCACCAGGTGGCCCAGAAATTTATTACCTGGATTTGTTCCTTCTCAGCTTGAATGAGCTGCTGCAACTTGTCAAGTTTCACGAGCTCCCCACCCTGACCCCAAGACAAGGGCGAAGTCAGGAACAGTACCAGAAACAGAGAATATCGCACCTTTGAACCTAACGTAATTCCCTTTTTCAGGTTTGAGGTATTTTGATGAACGGAATTTTTTCATAATTATTTTGGGCAACAAAAGTGCTAAAATTCAGGCACTTATAAATCCTCAAAACTTTGCTACAAAGAAATCCACAAAAGCGAGCTTTTATCCACATTACGAGCGTGTTACCGTTTATTCTATTGATAAACAGATAGTTACAAGCATTTTCGTCAATCACTTCTTTGTGGATATCTCCCGATACCAGACATTGTGGGTTGGTTTCTAATGTACTAATAGTCAATTATCTACAACATTTCGGGGGAGCAAGGAGAGGGGCCAAGGCATGATTTTTATAGTTGTTTCCCTTTTTGTTTTGTGAAACTTTATTTTTCAAGCTCTTAATCCCGTAATTTTTAGAGGCAGCGAACCTTAAAACCGCATTCAAATTGAATATTACTCAAATAAAGGAGACCTGTCTATACTTTCATGATCTTGAAAAAGCGCGCCGATTTTATCACGAGATCCTTGGCTTGCCCCTGATCAGCTACGTTCCAGGCAAACACATTTTTTTCCGCGCAGGAACTTCGGTTCTGCTTTGTTTCAATCCGGATGATTCAAAAAACAAAAAGAGTCCGCCCGGGCATTTTGCCAAAGGCCGCTATCATTTGGCATTTGAAGTGAGAGCGGAAGAGTATGAAACTCACAAGAAGGAGCTTCTGGCAAAAGGAATAGTACTTATAGATAAAGTAATCTGGGAGACCGGGCAGGAGTCCTTTTATTTCGAAGACCCGGAGGGAAATGTGTTGGAAATTGTCCCGGTAGGAATCTGGGGCTAATGCCGCTCCAACTAATTGATACTTTAATTATTACCGAAGCTGGTTGTTGGAACGGGTCTTGGTTATCTAAATGCAAGTTTGGCGAACACTGACTTCGAGGTGTTGGCAGAAGCTGTTGGTGCCAATGCTGAGGAACCGTGTTGACTAAGCCATGAAACATAATCCTGGTATAAGATGCAATCATTCAGCAACGCCTGATCTTTTACGATTTTAATAATTTTGTCCCGTTGAAAGGAATGCCAGATTTTTTCTTTCTGGTCTTCAGGCAACGAGGAGATGCGAATGAATTCTATTCCTTTGAAATTCTCTAACATAAGCCTGTAAGATTGTAGTTGTTTATTTTAGTGGAATGAAATAAGTAACCCTTAATCTTTAAAGCATTCACAAGCCCAATTTTCTTTCTGGGGATAAATTTCCACTACAAAGGCATCGATTGCGCGAATTTTCCATAATCCTACTTTGTCAAGTTAGACAATCTATTGAATAGCATAAGGTTGCAGCCCGAAGAGCGAATCAGAAGTATGGTCACAAAGAACCACCACGAGCACAACGAAATCGAGTCCAGCGGATCCATTGGCCCTGTTTCGTTGTACTCGTTGTGTCATCTTCGTGCTCGTTGTGACCCAAAAAATCTAAATATGACAAAGTAGGACTAATCGTAAAGACTTACTTTTTTTTAACCTCGAATTGTGAGGAATGCTACCTTCATGTAAAAAAATCGTGCCATCATCTAACAAAAAGATACAGAAATCGCACGGAGGGATCGAATGTATGCCTGCTTGCATCAACTTCAGAAACATGCTACGTCGAATAGTGAAGCTATTATTTTACTTTTAAAGTGATAACCTTGGAATTTTTTGACACCATAACACAATTGACTAAATATTAAAAAAAATGATACGACTCGCGTGGATGATAATAATACTGGCGGGATTTGAAGAATGTTCCTCGCCCACACCTTCTCAAAAGAATGGTGCTTCGAAGTTGTATGAAACCGGATCGTTTAAAGCCTATTGGTATTCTGGTACAGCAGAGATAAGTTCATACAAACTTGATCAGTCGCGATACGGGGAAAATCGTGCTGGTAAGGCCATGTTGATTTTTGTAACGGAGGATTTCTCCCGGAAGAAGCAGGTAAAGCTGGATGATCCCTCGACAGCCGGTGAGGATAAAGTCAGCGTGCTAAAAATGAATTTTACTAAAAGTTTTGTTACGGGCATTTATCCTTACTCGATGATGCTTTCCGTCTTTTCCCCCATCAGCAGAAACCTACAACCACATTCGCTCAAAGTGACCATGAGTTCGCAAGAATGGTGCGGT
>JANXYC010000029.1 GCA_025350305.1 Cyclobacteriaceae bacterium
GAAGAGGAGAAGAATCCGCCCGAAAATGAAAAATGGGTATCAGGGGTAAAGTTTTACAATGTGGTTGATGGTCAGCAAAGACTAACAACAATTAGTATCTTGATTTACGAACTCATAAAGCTGGCGGAGAAAGGATATAGTGGAGAAAGTACTGAGGACCTATTAAAGACATTTGTCCGAAAAACTAACCTAACAGGTAAAAGCGTTGTTTATAAATTTAGTTATGCGCCTACTGACAAGAATTTCAATTTTTTGTTATATAGGATCTTTGAAGATAAATCAAGCGTCCCTGACGAAAATAACGTCAATCTTTACTCGAAGAATTTGGCCTATGCAAAGCAATTTTTTTTCGACAGATTACAAAAGCAAAATCCCAATCAAAGAGAATTACTTTTTAAAAAACTTGCAAACTCATTGTCATTCGATGTGAGAATTATTGATCGAGATTTAGATGTCCAGGCAGTTTTTGAAACAATGAATAACAGGGGTAAACCCCTGTCCACCCTCGAGAAGCTGAAAAACAGACTTATATATCTTACAGACAAGCTAACAGGAAGTACGTTGGAAGATAAAAGGAATCTAAGAGAAAAGATCAACCAAGCTTGGGGTAGAATTTACTCTTGCTTAGCCCAAAACCCGGATTCAATCTTAGACGAAGATGTGTTTTTATCAGCGCATTTGTCTTTATACCGAAAACCAAAAGAAGCGGTATTTTCGGAAAACATTGCTGAAGAAAAGGTGTTTCAAATGTTCTGTAATAAATCTGACAAATTTGACAAAGATGAGGGTGGAATTAAGGAAGAGCCGGTTGCTTACCAAAAAATTGAAGACTATGTTCTTTCATTGTCAAAAGCAGCACCAATTTGGTACAATATTCATAATTCTAATTTGCTCATAGTTAAAAAGCTTCTATTGCTGAATAGTACGAAAGAATTGAAAGTATTTCTATTGGCATTGCTGTTCAGAAACATTGATGAGATATCAAAACAAGTACTACAGAATCTAGAAAAGCTATTGTTCAGAAATCAGGTGCTTTGGACTTTTGATGAAAGGTCAACGGCAAATTGGGGAAGGGAATTATACAAGACTGAGGATAATATTGAGAATATTACAAAAGAAATAGACGACCTCAACCGATCAACAATAGTAAATCAAACCTTAATTCAGTCAATGAATCGTTACTTTTCCTTTGTGAACGGCCCCAAAGGTTTTCATAGATGGGGGGCACTAAAGTACTTTCTCTTTGAATACGAGGAGAGACTCAAGAACGAATTTATGGAAACGAATGACAAAGTAAGTATTGATGATTATGACAGCACAACGATTGAGCACATTGTCCCACAGAAATTTGAAGAGAATTGGCAAGGCGTTGTAAATGATTATCTTAAAGACATCGAAGGTGAGAAAATCAACGTGGCTAAAAAGGTATTCCTGAACACACTAGGCAACCTAACTATTTTAAAAGATGGCAAAAACTCCTCTTTAGGAAACAGAGGCTGGCATGAAAAACAAAACAGGTTTAGTACTGGATCATATAATGAAATTGAAGTAAGCAAAAGTTCAAATTGGACCAAAAAGGAAATATTGGAACGCGGCCTAAAAATGCTATCAGTTCTTCAAGATAAAATTGCAGGGTTAGAACTTAATGGTGATGAAAGGTCCAAAATATTGTTTTATGAGGACTATATCGCCAATAGATTTGCGGAAACGTGATAGCGCTTCGTTATTAATTTCTTTCTCCATATAGCATCGGTTCCGCAATGATTGCTTTAGAACTGATTTGAATATCTTAATGATTCTTATACTCATTTAGTATGACACTCTTTGTCCGACTGCTCCTGTAGTTTTGAAATAAAAACTCAGGACAATGAAAACGGCGAACCAATCTCCAAAGAATAGTAAAACAGATAATATCAATCGGCCTTCATTCAGGGTAAATGCAAGGGACCTTTTTGACACATTCGATCATCATGCCAATTGGAAGCGAGTGTATTGCGCATATTTTCATGCTGTGCCCAGCAGCAAGTGCGTTTACGGTATTGACTGCGCGAAACTTGCAAAATGGATTGAACCCAGTCTGGGTAAGCGGATTCTAAAGAAGATTGCCAACGAGAGATATGGCAAACGAAAGCGTAGAATGACTAGCGAAAGTATCATCTACATCCTGTCTGGCGGATTTTTAATCTTACTCGATGCCGAAAGGGACTACGTCGAAATACTGTTTTCCGAGGGTCAGGAAGAAGCGCAGGAGTTCGTTAGTTCTATAAAGAAATTTATCCGGAGATTAACGATTTCGAAAATTAGCCTTGTGGTTCTCGACCGGGAAGGATTTTCTTTGAAGGATCTCAAAAATAAAAAACCGGCATTGCAACTGGATAAAAACTACAATGATGACTTGGTTCCTCTGCACGAGAGTTTAGTTAAGACTTTAAAAACGGAAAACTCCAGTGGGTTAGTTTTGTTTCACGGTGTGCCAGGTACTGGCAAATCAACATACATTCGCTTTATATCCACCTTTGTCAAGAAGAAAATAATATTCCTGTCGCCCCGGATGGCGGGAAACCTAGATGACCCAAATTTTGCAAAACTGCTGATTGAAAATCCAAATTCTGTAATTATAATTGAAGACGCTGAAGATTTGCTCATCTCAAGGGATACCGATAAAAATTCCGGCATTTCCATGCTCCTGAATCTTACTGATGGCCTACTGGGCACAACGCTCGGGATCCAGTTCATATGCACCTTTAACACACCTGTAACGAATATCGACAAGGCACTTTTGCGAAAAGGACGGTTAATTGCTCTCTATGAGTTTGGACCTCTCTCCTTAGACAAAGCAAGATTGTTGCTGACTGAACTAGGTACTGACGATTTCAAGGTTACACAGCCTATGACGTTGGCAGATATTTACAATGTAAGTCAGCCTGAATTTCGATTGGAGGCGAAAAGAAATCCAATAGGCTTCAGTTCCCGCGTAGCGTAAGATGCATTTTGACTACGACATATTTTGGCGTAGTATCACAGTAGCTTTGGCGAAAAGCAAATTTTCAATGTCAAAACGCCTATTTTATCTCCGGTATTCGCTTATCATCAAGCGACTGCAAAAGGCACCCGCTACTTTTACTGAGATCAGCGAATTCTTAACTCGCGAAGCGGAACTACAAGACTTTACAATTGAAATCACCAAACGAACTTTTCAGCGTGATTTAGATGAAATCCGGACCCTCTTCAATGTCGATATACTGTATGACTTTTCACGGAAAGTATATTCCATTACTGATGAATCAAAGAATGATGCAAACAATCGCATGTTAGAAGCTTTTGATATGTTCAATGCACTCAACATTACGGATGACCTGTCTGGTGCCATTCTCTTTGAAAAACGTAAGCCCCAAGGCACTGACAATTTCTATGGTCTGCTTCATGGCATAAAAAACCATTTTGTGATCCGATATTCATATTTAAAATATGAAGAGGACGAAATCACAAACCGAATTGTAGAGCCGTACGCATTGAAAGAATTCAAAGGCAGGTGGTATCTGCTTGCAAAAGAGCAGAATGATGTAAATGTCAAAACGTTTGGCTTAGACCGTATCGAAAACTTAGAGATTACTAAGAAGCACTTTAATTGGCCACCAAATTTTGATGCGAATGATCTTTTCAAACACTGTTTTGGTATCATCAATCCATTTGATAAACATCCTGAAAACATAATTCTATCATTTGAACCTTTTCAGGGCAAATACATAAAATCCTTTCCACTCCATGAAACTCAACAACTCTTAATAGACGATGATAAGGAAGTTCGAATTGGATTATCATTGTGCATAACACATGACCTCGTAATGGAACTTCTTTCTTATGGTGAAACGCTGAAGGTTGTAAAGCCAGCACACTTAAAAACTGCCATTCGTGATATCGCAAAAAGGGTAGTAGCGCTATACAAATAATTGCCATACCTCATCTATGATATCCCTGCCAGATAAACATATTCTCTCCAAGTCCACTTTCATGCGTGGTTCTCAATGTACAAAATCATTATACCTGCACAAAAATCAGCCCGAGCTAAAAGACGAAATCTCTGAGCAGCAAGAGGCAACTTTTGATCGGGGCACGAGCGTTGGCGAACTGGCCCGTAAAATTTTTCCAGGTGGCATTGATGCCAGCCCGGAATCTTCATATGAGTATCAAAAATCGGTTGCCGTTACCCAAGAGTTGATAAATTCCGGGGAGTGCATCATCTACGAAGCGGCTTTTCAATTCGAAGGCGTGCTGGCGGCCATTGATATTCTGGTGAAGGAAGGCAACGAGTGGAGAGCTTACGAAGTAAAGAGTACGACAAGAGTCAAGGAGACCCATATACAGGATGCTGCACTACAATATTATGTTATCACCAACGCTGGAATCCTCCTCTCTGATATTTCAATAGTGCATCTCAACAACCAATACATTCGAATTGGAGAACTTGATTTACGCCAATTGTTTATCGTGGAATCTATTCTTGAAGAGGTGAATGACAATCAAGATTTTGTGGCCGACAAAATTTTAGAACTTAAGGCAGTGATCAACATGAGGGAAGAACCCATAGTTGAAATTGGTGAGCATTGCCACGCTCCATATTCGTGTGATTTCGAAGGTCATTGCTGGCGGCATATACCGCAACCATCCGTGTTTGATATTTCTAGACTGCGGGCAAAAAAGCAATTTGATCTTTACAATCAGGGAATCATCAGGTTTGAAGACATCACAGAGGATGTCCCTCTGAACTTTAACCAGCGGCTACAGGTTAGCAGTCACCTGAACAAAACAGAATACTTGGATCGATCAGGTATTGGTGAATTTTTATCTGGCCTGTCTTACCCCCTATATTTTCTGGACTTCGAAACGTTCAATCCAGCGATTCCGCTTTATGATCACAACCGACCATACCAGCAAATTCCTTTTCAGTATTCCATACACCATAAGGAAAATAGAGATGGTGAACTGCGGCATGACGAATTCCTCGCCTTACCCACTTCAGATCCGCGTCTTGCATTCATAGAGCGATTGATTACCCACACAGAGGGCCTTGGCGATATCCTGACCTATAATCAGAATTTTGAAAAGACGCGATTAAAGGAATTGGCCAGAGATTTTCCTGAATATGCCGCAGCATTGATAGACCGAATATCCAGGATAAACAACGACTCTACTATGCACATACCATGAATGGCGGCTACTCTATTAAAGACGTTCTTCCGGCCTTGGTACCTGAACTGCGATATGATGATTTACCGATCAACAACGGCGGTGATGCAAGTCTTTCCTTCGAACAAATGATCTATGAACCGGCTGCTGACCATTCTTCAATTAGACGCGATCTCCTTGCTTACTGCGGTCTCGACACACTTGCAATGGTGAAGATATTGGAAAGGTTGGAAAAGGTTATAGGCTAATAACTTAAGACTACTAAATCGGAATCCCTAATTTCAGTATCTCACTTCTATTAATTCGTGTCTTTCCAGCAAACTTGTAAATCCGCAAATGCCCGGTCACGTGTTGCCGATAAATCCAGGTACGACTAAACCCAAACTCCATTGCTACCTCCTTGAAGGATAGATAAGGATCGAAAACCCTTTCGTCAAGTAAGCGATTAACAATTCCTTCGACAATTTGCTCCATTGTTTTTTCTTGAGTGAGGCTTTGATTTTCACTTACCTGTCTTTTGGGTTTAGTCATAGCTATTTTAAAAGCGCAAAATAGGAGAAAAAGAGGAAGGGCTCTTTCGAACCCTCGCCCCATCGTTTGCGGAGAGCCTGAACAAAATTTGACTACTTACCTTCTGCCAGTTTCCTGATCTTATCAGAACTCTTTTTCTCTAAGACTGTCCTCAATGAATTCATGTCCTGACTAACCTTGCTTTCTATCACCTTTGCATAGATCTGCGTTGTCCGGATACTTGTATGTCCGAGCATCTTAGAAACTGTTTCAATAGGAACTCCATTGGTAAGCGTAATCGTGGTTGCAAAAGTGTGCCTTGCTAAGTGGAA
>JANXYC010000075.1 GCA_025350305.1 Cyclobacteriaceae bacterium
CGACGTTGCCCGCGCCAAGGTCATGCACATCGAGGAATAATTTATTTTCCTTTGTTGAAGCGGTTGTCGAAAGCATTGAATCATTGTTTCCTGTTTTCTGTGTGCAAGAAACCAGTAGCAGCACTGCAATTGTTGGGAGTACAAATCTATTTTTCATAGCGGTGGTGGTTACGTATTTGGAAATAATCGTAAATTTATTATCAACAAATTTAATTCCAATTCTTTTGATAAAAAAATCAGTTCCCCTCTTAAATAAAGTTTCCAAAACCCGCAAAAAGCTATGGAAACATAAGAATTGTCCTGTTTTTGCGGGAGTTATAATTTAACCAAGAAGTGACGGTCTGGTTTTGACCTCTTAATAGCGATGCTTACGGTATTTCCTTACGATTAACAATTCACGATTAACAATTCACGATTAACTTAACCCTAGTTAGCTGCACGCGGCAAAGCAAAGGCGACATACGAGTCACCCGATTTACTTCCGATTTTGCCACCACCACACGCAATGACAACATACTGCCGCCCGTCAATAGTGTACGTGGCTGGCGTTGCATACCCTGCAGCAGGTAATATTGATTCCCATACCACGTTCCCGGTTTCCTTATCAAAGGCCCGTATTTTTTCATCCTTCGTGGCAGCAATAAATACCAACCCTCCTTTTGTAACCAGTGGTCCGCCATAATTTTCAGTGCCTGTTGGAGAAATACCTTTTTGTGTTAATTCAGAAAATTCACCCAGCGTCACTTTCCACAATAACGTACCGGTATTGAGATCAACGGCATTCAGCGTGCCCCACGGTGGTTTAATGCCGGGATATCCATTCCGATCCAGGAATCGGTTATATCCCGTCATGGTGTAGGGAACTTCATCGAGGATACTCGGCTTAGTTGAGTTAACTTCAGATACTGGTTCTTTGTTTTTACTTGATTTGGCACTCGGTTCTTTTTCTTCTATGTCCATGAGAAAAGCCATCAACGCATCTTTTTCATTTCCCTTAATCTGTTTGAAAGCAGGCATCATATTTTTTCCATTTTCAATTATTCTCCAGGTCTGTTCATACGAATACTTTTTTCCGAGACCATTTAAACCAGGGATCGAGCTTTCATTTCCTCTCAATTCGGGGCCATGACATGCCACGCAATATTTGCCGTACACAGATTGACCAATTCCCTTAAGTGATCGATCCTTCCCGTTCCTTCCGGGGATATCAATCATGGTAAGCGACCACGGCAATTCACTGCAGTTGATGTACATTATTCCTGTTTCGGGATCTACGGCAGCCCCGCCCCACTCACCACCTCCGTCAAATCCCGGGAAGATCCATACACCTTCTTTGCTGGGAGGTGTAAACATGGTGTTGTATTTCACATGGTTGAACTTCTCCAGCAACTCGTTGTGACTTTCTTTGTCCATGTCCAGGATATCGTCTCTTCCAAAATGTTGACGGGCAAACGGTTCAGGAAGCGTTGGAATAGGTTGCGTCGGCCAGGCTTCTTCGCCGGGTAAATCTGAAGCGGGCACTGCTTTTTCTTCGATTGGAAACACGGGTTCTCCTGTAGACCGGTCGAAGAGGAAGATGTACCCATGCTTGGTAATCTGTGCTACGGCATCAATCCTCCTTCCTTTTTTGTGAATTGTTACAAGATTGGGATTGGCCGGCAGATCACGGTCCCATAAGTCATGATGCACCATCTGATAATGCCAGATGTACTTACCGGTAGCGGCATCTAAGGCAATGAGCGAATTTCCAAACAAGTTTTGACCTTTTCTTATCCCACCATAAAAATCTCCGCCGATAGATCCGGTGGGCACATAAACAATTCCATGTTGTTCATCCAGGGACATGCCTGCCCAGTTATTGGCACCACCAAATTTTTTCCAGGCATCCGGATCTTGCCATGTTTCGTATCCTTTTTCACCAGGCTTTGGGATGGTATGAAATATCCACTTGCGATCACCGGTGCGTACATCGTAAGCGCGAACGTGACCGGGTGCCGCATCCGCCGATTCCGCCACACGGTGACCCGTTATAAATAAGTCTTTATAAATAATACCCGGTGACGTAGCGGAGATGAAGGGATTATAACTACCTGGCTCCCGATCCAGACCTTCTGTAAGGTTAATGTATCCGCCTTTACCAAAGTCGGTGATCTGCTTGCCATCGGATAGGTTGATTGCGTATATTTTAGAACCGGTGCTGTACAAGATTCGCTTATCCGTTCCTTTTTCGTCCTGCCAGTACACGACGCCACGATTCACCTTGAAGAATGCATACGGATCTTTCTTTGCGGTGGAGTCCAGGGCGGCGGGATCAAACAGCCATTTTGTTTCACCCGTCGCAGCGTTGAGCGCGAAGAGTTTTAACCGGGGGGTAGTTCCATACAATACCCCGTCAACCATAATGGGGTTGCATTGATTCTGAGAACGATTATCCGGATCTTTGTCGTTCGAGCTGTACGTCCAGGCTACCTCCAGCGTCGAAACATTTTGCAACGTAATCTGATCATTGGATGAGTAGCGGATTCCATCCTTGGATCCAGCGTAGGTGGTCCAGCCGCTGTAGTCTTTTTTAGCTGACGAAGAATCATTGCATGCGATACAGCAGCAGGTAAGCAGGATTGCAATGGAGATGAGTGCTCTCATGTTGAATTTTTATTTGGTATTTGGAGGCTGGATTTTTTATCAGGTCATGGCAGATAAATAGGAGAGGCGCACCTCATCAGTTAATTCCGGTTGGGCCGTCTACTTCGATTGGTAGCTGGCCCGCTTCACCCCTCTGTATTTTTCAGTCCGACTATATGTTTAAAGTTCCAGCTGGTTAGAACTTTTATATTGTTAACTGGCGAGGTGGTATGTATCGGCAGTCGACTGTGCCATGGTCAGCTTATCTATTACAAAATCAAGCCCCTTAGCCGTTCGTTTTTTCACGCCACAATTTACGAATTTCTATCCATTTTGTCGGGTGAAATTTCCTGTCCAGAGGCATTACTACCAACGTCTGTGCATATGCAGTGGCGGGAATAGGAGGGCTTGGTAATGCGTCAAGTCCCGACCAGCTGCGGTCTGTCCCACGTGAATAAACGAAATTAAGAAAAAACGCTCCATGTCAAGTGAGCTGCCTGGAAATGAAAAACGGCTAAAGAATATTTAGCCGTTTTTTAGTATGATGACAGAAAGGAGAATTCTATTCTACCAAAAGTTTCCCTTTCATAACCAGATGAATAGAACAATAGTAATCAGCACTTTGCTTAACCACCATGCTCCAGGATTTATTAACCGGGATTTTTGATGATGTCCACTTTTTCGCAACTTCTTCTGTAACGTCATGATCGGTGATATCTTTGTTAATCCAAAGTACGGTATCTCCTTTATGCAGTTTTAGTTCGGCTGGTTCAAACTTCATCTGGCGTATCACCACGGTATGGTACGAAGCTGTATTCTTAAGTGGTACTTCCTCCACTCTGTTTTTCTGAATTGCAGCAGGCGCTTTTTCCTCCGGGTGCCCATAGTCTTCGGCAGGGGTAGTGGTTTCTGCTTTTTTAGAAGAACAACCGTTCAAAAGAAAAAGAGCTAACAAGAGGTAAATACTATTTCGCATCATCACTGCTACTTACTTACCTGCAAACATTTTCTGCACCATTTCTGCGTGACCCAGGTGCGCCTTCAGTGCAGGCACAACATTTTGCAATAATTCTTTCAGTTCCGCATTTTCTGCTTCAGGTATTAAAAGACCTTCAACCGCTGCTATCACGGCCTTGTGATAAGAAACCTCGTTATCAATGTACGCCTTATCGAAATCTTTAGCTGACTTTGAACGGAGCATTTTCTTTTTATTCTCTGCATCTGCTAAAAGTTGTTTGCTCACAGCGTTGTCCAACGGTGTAACCTTCAATTTGGTAACAAGTGCCACAGCCTGGCCAATAATAGCTTTGTGATCGTTAGTCATTGTTTCTGCAAACTTTAAGATGTCTGCATTTTTGGATTTTTCTTTGGCGATTTCAGCAAAGCCTATGTCTATCTGGTTGGCCGTAACTGCGGCGTGCGCTACTTCAGGGTCTGATAGTTTGGGATTTTGTGCTATAGCTTGCCCGGCAATAGCAAAAGAGCACAGGAGAACGCTAAGGGCCCGGTTTGTTAGTTTTTTCATTGTGTTTATTGTTTAGTTTAGATAGTGATTAGAGTAACGTGTTTCAAAAGGGTTACATTTTTTTTAAAAAAACCAATTGTAACGTTTTGTTGTTTTGCTACTCTTTTAGTCATTATGGTGTAGTATTGTCAAAGACGTAAAGCCGCCCAGCATGTTAAGTGACGAAGAAATTGTTGCCCGTATACTTAGTGGTGAAAAACAATTGTACGAATCCCTCATTCGGAAGTACAATCAACGTTTGTACCGTATTGGGCGATCCATTGTGAATGATGACAATGAAGTGGAGGATATTATGCAGAGTGCCTACCTTAACGCTTACGTGAATCTGGCCGGCTTTGAAAATAAGTCGAGTTTTAGCACGTGGTTGACAAAGATTTTAATAAATGAAAGCTTGCTCCATAAAAAGCGAAAAGCAAAACTTGAGCAAATACTAATCGAAAAGCAAGACGTAAAACATCATTCGGACACACCATTAACAGGACTTATGAACAATGAATTAAAAATAGTACTGGAAAAATCCATTGCGGTATTGCCCGAAAAATACCGGCTGGTATTTGTAATGCGAGAGGTTGAGGAAATGAGTACAAGGGAGACAATGGAAACACTCAACCTGACAGAATCGAATGTAAAGGTGAGGCTGAACCGTGCTAAAGAAATGTTGCGCGATAGTTTAAGCAGCCAGTATAGATTTTCCGGGGTCTATGATTTTCACCTTACCCGGTGCGACAGAATGGTGAATTATGTAATGACTCGAATTGATACTGTATCCGTTAAACATCAATAATGTGTTAGAGGTGCAGAGGTGCAGAAGGTATCATTGCAGGCAATCAACTGGTAGAGATTGAACGTGGTCTGCCTGCATAGGATTTCGGCAGATAAATGTGGACGGCGCACCCCATCAGTTAATTCTGATGGGGCCGTCTACTCGATTGGGCGTAGTAGGGCCCTTCTCCACACTTCATTCGTAAGCCTTATTCTTGTCTGCCGTCATTTTTTATTAAAGTTTGTGTCCTGAATTAATGGTTAAAAATATTCATTTATTTCTTTGACTCAGTTTTGATTTCTCTCAAAAATTCCCCCAAATCCTCAGTAAACATTTTGGGCTTCTCATAATGTATATTATGTCCTGTATTGCTGTACTTTTTATAAACAATTAATTCAGGGTGTTGCTTACTCAATTCTTCGTTTTACTTTTCGTATTGGAAAATGTCATCATCCGAGACCGGGTCTAGTATAAGCATAGGCACCATTAAATTTCTATAGACAATTTTAGGTTCTACTATTGACATTGATTCCCCAAAAAGCGAAGCCTTGGTCGGCCTAAGAATATTATCTAAAAATTGAACCTCATTCTTCATGTTGAATAAATCTTCAACACCTGGCCCAATGCTCCATGAACCACCTTCATCAATTGTTATCCAAGCTAAAAGCTTAAACTGTGTACCTCCTTCACTGTAATCATAATAGGCTTTGTAAGCTTCAAATTGATTTTCGTACTTGGAGTACGAAAATCTGTCTTTAAAAATTTTCTTAACTCGTTCATTCAATTGTACTTCACCCATTTTGTGATAGTACGTATTTGTTGATACAGAACCTCCGTCCTCAAGTATCAGAGCAAGCACATTGTCAGGATACGAGTCATAAAATGCAGTTGCTATTACTCCGCCTCTAGACCAACCACCAATTACTGCTCTTTTAATCTTTTTGACCTCCATTAGATTTTTAATATCATCAGCTACATGGTATAATGACACTTCATGTTTTGGGATTTTAGTTAAACCATGTCCGTAATAGTCTATTGCAATCAAATAATATCCTTTTTTAACTATGTCATTGGCGATACCAGATAATTCATAACCGTTGGTGAAGCTTCCGTGTATCCATATTAACGGAGTATCTTTCGGATTACCCCATTCGAGATAATGCATTTTAATATTCTTTGTCTGGATAAAGCCGCCATGCATTTTCTCATAATTCTTAAATTCTACCTTTGCGCTGTCATATCTTAGTCTAATTTTTAAAGCCTGATTTAAAGAGTCTTGGGCATAGCTGTTGTAATAAATTAAAAATTGTAAGAGTATCAGTGTGAAAATGCTTTTCATTGCTTAAGATTATTGTGAGTCCGCGGAGAAGATTTTTTTAAAAGTGCGAGGGGTCGGCTATTTCATTTCTCATTTATCCAACTTATTTATTTTTTCAAAGTTCAAGTTGCCCCGAAGCCGTTCACTTATCCACGTAGGAAATCTTTGTTAGTAGAGTGTCAGCCGTTAGATGGCCACCATATTGTCCGGGGCCCTATTGCCAACGTTGGGCTATCGGTTCGGTGCCGGAATAGGAGGGCTTAAAAATACAGCGAAGCGGAATGTTAAGCCCGACCAGCTGCGTCCTGTTCCACGAACCGAAACTTAATAACAAGATAACTTTTTATTTTAACCTCCACCCGGCACTGATCGATAGCTTCTGTTATGCCCTGTGCCTCGCTTGGGAACTCTTAACCACACGGATGCCAGTGCTTTGGATGTGTGCTGGCATGTGCAGCACTGGCATTGGTGTGGTGATACTAAGACCACTTCGACAAGAAGTCTTGAACGGGTTTATATGGTATTCTCTTCAGTTTTCCGAAATTTGTATCCTTCTCATAATCAAACTCGTTAAGTGGCTCTCCCTTTACTTTCTTAATAGTCCCATTAACCGTTATAACTCTTGGCTTTCCATTTATCCACTTTCCACCTGTTTCCAAAAGCCTCTTGTCCCTAGCATTGACACATTCAATCATTGAAAATAATCCTATATCCACTATTACAGGAGAACAAAACCCGTCAATGTCCACAAGTTGGATAGCTGCAATCAAAAGAACATCATTCTCCGGCTGAATAACATCTTTGGTCACATTTTCCTTTAGCCTGGCAGACGGTTCTCTTTTAGTTGGAGGTCTTTTTAGTTTTAGTTTAGGATTGTCAACAAAATGACCTTTCAACTCCACACGTTTGCCCGATACATGAACATAATCTGGATAACCCTCCCGTTCACCAAGAAGTCGAGGTGATTTACCTAAACCTATTTTCTTAAGAATCTCTTTGCTTTCTTCATTTGTGGTTAGTAATTCGATTTGCGGTAAAACACCATCAAGAAGAGTGTTAACGATTACTGCTACTTGACTTGGCTCGAATCCTTCTACTGCATTTTCTGGAATGGCTAACCAGTCAATACGGAGACCTAACAAGGGTGTCAATGCCTGATACAAGTCTTTCAACTCTTTATCTGTAATTGCCTTCATAGAAACTAAAAGGTTAAATCCAGATATTCCGAAAGATCCATTTGGTCTTTCCAAAGACGTTTGGCAACAGTTTCTATTGAAGTGTTGATTTTTATTCTCACTTCGATATCAGGAATTATTACAGGTATTCTGTATAACTGCTCCACGGTTACCCTCGGCCGAGTACCGCCTGTACCAGTAGGTAGATTATTTAGAAATGAAGAGGATTTAAAAAATGCCCACCAAAAATATTTCAAATTATCATTCGGGATAATTTCACAAAATTCAGAATTAATAGCGAACCATGCTTTGTCCTCCGATAACCAGCTAGATTTTGGGGTAACTATAATGTTTCCCAAGTAAGCTCGCATTGTCCCCATGAGCAACGTGTTCTCGGGCACAGCGAAGCACTTATTGGTCTGATCTTCAGAGTTTCTATAAAGATTAAATACAACTGTACTTCCTCGAGGGATGTCTTTGTACTCAATTGGGGAATACTTGAATGTGTTAATTGAAAATTTATAACTAGACTGTTTATTTATCTCAACATACTTGTCTAAAGTGTTTTTTGTTGCCTTACTCCTATAATAAAATGGATCCCAAGTCCCAGAAATCAACTGATCGGAATCAACTACAGAACTAAATGTTATCCCATTTTTTCTCATCGCACAAATCTACTTTTCGCTATTTACGTCAATGCCTAACTCCTCTAAAATAATAGACAGATCATTCAGATGCTCAAATTCTATATTATTTGAAATTGTCTCAGAAAGGTTTGATACGTTTCCAAATAATATCTTGGAGACATGTTTCTTATTTGATCGCTTTCTAAGGTGAAGGATATCTGCTCTCGTAGTTGTATTCGATGTTGAGTTAAATGTTCCTTCAGGCATTACAATCACAGCAGCTATCTCCCAATCCTCCTCAATAACTAATCGCAGCTTTTCGAATTCCTTATTTACAATAATTGAATGTGGGAGCAGGCAAACCAGGTGTCCCGAAGGTTTCAACATTTGCAGGCAAAAATCGAGAAACAGTGCATCACTGTTTCTATAACCCTTTTCAAATAGTTTACTTCTCGTCTTGAATGATTCAACCGAAATTGAAAAAGGCGGATTCGCCAAAATGAAATCAACTTTTCCACTAAGAGATGTTACCTCATTCGAATAATTATAAATATTTAAATTTGTTAAATTTAATGAATGAGCGTTCTGCTTGTTGATCAATAAAATAATCTCTGAGAGAACGACTAATAATTTATCAACATCATTCCCTAATAACGTACACTCCTTGTTAGTCCATCGTTTTGAAGCCTCCAACAAAAATGTTCCTCCTCCGCAGGTAGGGTCATATATTACTGCACCATTCTTAATTGGTAGCATTGAAGTCATAATTTTAGCAAGGCTCTTAGGCGTAAAAAATTTTCCACTTAAGTCCCGAAAACGCTTAGTTAAAAAGTATTGATATAAAATGGGTAAGCCCTCTCCATATAAGTCGCTCGTAATTATTAATTCCAAAGTTTGCCTGGCAATTTTATCCTCATTCACAAGCTCAAGTAATTCTAACCCTTGATTCCAGAAAGCTCTCAGCTCTTTACTTACTTTTTTAGGGGTGTGTATGTTTAGATAGTGTGTAGCGATAATTTTAAAGGTATCTTCTCCTTCAATACCAAATTGTCTAAATGTCTTATCAATTTCTTTTAGCTTTTGAATATCCATGCGCAAATTTACTTTCTTTTAGATTCACTATCTTAAGTTTTTCATACAAAGTCCAGGATTTTTCTCCCATGGGATTCTTATTTGCGTTACGCAATTGGCTCTTTTGCTTGCTTTGGCTTTTTCGCTGACATGTGCGGCTTGCAAATGTGCCAATGATCGAAGCACAGAATCTGTCCGCGCGGCATTCTCTATAACGCTTTACCGTATTTGTAGTATTTTTTCTTAGCGAAGCTATCGGGGTTTATATTTTTTGTTCCTCAAAAATGGTGAATTCCGCATAACGTTGGTGCATAAGCAGTGGCGGGAGTTAGAAGCGCGTCACTGTTGGTAGTTGGTAGTAACGAGCCGTAAGTACTACGGAGGCCTCACGAACCAATGAAGGGCTGAATGTTAAGTTGATCGAACTGCTGTAAGGAGGCTTCACTTTGATGTGACTAGCCTTACGTTAAAGTAGATCAAAGCTGTGATCGGTGTAAAGAGCGATGGCAGTATGCTTAACAAACCGCGTAGTACGAGACCCGTACGCTACGTGGTGTAAGAGCCTCTCCCTGCTAGCGTTTGCTAGTAGGGCGGGCTACTCGATTGGGCGCTGGTGCTATCCCTCACTTCTTAACATATTCATATCTGTTAAGAGTCCACTCTGCGCAACCCCAAGATGTAGCAAATGTAATTTGTTCAGTCAAAAGTCGTCCGTTATACTTTCTCTTAAATATCGTACAAGTTCCATTCACATTAGTTTCAGTCAAATTTCCCCATTTATCATATGTCAATTCTCTTGTTTGAGTCCGTGAACCATTATTGTTGTATTGAAATTCTTTCGTTGGGAGATTATTAGCTCCTTCGTACACATTCTCAACATAAGATGTCAATATGCTGTTATGGTCATATAATTCCGTTTTTATTAGTCTGTCATTGTTGTCGTAAAAGTATTTCGTGAATTCACTCAATTCTTGGCCGTACATATACACTTGTTCCGATGTCAATCTATTTTTATTGTCAAATGTATATTTATACTGATGATGTATTCCAAGACCGTCTCCGTCTTTATATGTGTTAATTAATTTATCTCCGTCATATTGAAAAATCGTTGAATATTTTAATGTCCCGTCAGACAAATGCAATTCCTCTTTTGTCAATTTATCATTGGTGTAGAAATAATCTATGTATGTTCCCAACCTAAGATTGCCGACTTGTCCGTCATATATTTTTACTCTTGATTTCTTGTTATTCGTATATTCATAATCTTTGTACGTTATAATCGTACTTGGATATTCAATTGTTGTTTCCTTGATTAAATTTCCATTTTGCCCGTAGGTGTATTCAAGTCCACCTCCAGGTGAATTAGAAGTCGAATTCGGATAATTTAAAATTTTGGATATTCGATATTCGTCCAAGTTCGGTGATACATTATCTGAATTCGGAGAGAAGTTATTCTCTTCACAAGAGGAAACTATCAAACCCCCAAAAATCATCAAAACTGTCATCTGTCGCATACAAATCTTATTTATATATCATTAGACACACGATTTCTTCATTTTAGTTGGAATTCTCTTTCTGTCTATTCTTTCCGGCACTTGCGCCCAACATTAGAGATCCCGCAACCCGCAACTCCGTTGCGCATATACACCCAAATTCAATGGAATAAGCGTAAGAGAGTTGCGTGTACTTCCCATATATACGGGGAAGACTTCTCCCCAGTTTCTAAAGGGCATCTAAAAACCCTGCCCCAACTTATCCAACTCCCCAACCTCCGATAAACAAATATCCACTGCCTGTTACCCCTTGCCTATTGCCTATTGCCTATTGCCCCTTGCCTACTGCCTACCACTCTCAATCCAGCCCAATCATCATAAACGCCCCCCAATAAATCGGCTCGGGATACTCTACCCGCAGTTCCTTCTTCGCCTCCACAAAACTCTGCCGCATGTTGCCTGTCGTCAGCCACTTCTTGTAAAAA
>JANXYC010000079.1 GCA_025350305.1 Cyclobacteriaceae bacterium
ATATTTGCCCAACAATGAGAGAAAAAACCACTCAGAACAATCAATTGAAACATTTTCCGAATGAAAATCTCAATCAAAATAAAATTTCTCTAAATCTGGACAAAATCTTTTTTTTAAATAAGAGTTTTTAGAGGTTCCCTAAGGCTGATTCCAATCAAAAAAGATATTGCTGTGTTCTTACTCGCATTATGCGGACCGCTTTTATTTATGATATCAACTAGTCCGATATTGTCCATCACTTGAATAGTTACGTTGTTTAGTTCGTTAATTTTGATTTTATAGCCTAGGGAGGCAGATGCACCAAAGTCTAATTCTTTGAACGTATTGTCATTTTGAGCATTGAATGTTGTATGATAATTGTATGCGGGGTCCGTAAAACTAGTTTCCTCATAATAAGTCCCGCGAAGGAGATAACCTAGATATGGACCTCCTTCCACAAAAATGTTAGTATTGCCAAGCTGGTATCTCAAGAGTGGCGCGAAAGATAAATAGCTCAGTTTGGTTGTGAAGGCAATTTTGCCGGTTACAAAACTGTTGGGGTCATTTCGATTAGGGGTGGCAGCTGCGTTTTCAGTTCTTATACCTTTTGATTCAAAGATTAATTTGAAATTAAGGGACAGCTTCGAATTGAGGCAGTGCAATAACCCGAAAGAGCCCACGAAGCCTATCTTTATTCGCTTAGTCTCGTCATTCACAGATTGCGTGTTCGTTGCGAGATTCATGGAAGTTGAACTTGGCCCAATTGATAGTTGCACTTCATTAAACCAGTTAAGAGTTTTCGTCAATTTGGATTGACCCCTACAGCTGAAGCCTAATGAGATCAAAATCACCGTTAAAAAAAATGTCCTCATCGTAACAAATTGGTTTGATCTCTCCGAAATCTAGAAAGCCGCTTGTATAAAATGGAAGTATTTCCAACTAGTGAATCCATTTTGACCGCTAATTGGCGAATAACTTTTGGCCATGACATCAGCTAGTTCGATATTGTCTATCACTTGAACAGTAACTCCACCTTTTATCTCCACAATGTACAAAAAATTGAAATTACCATTGCGTTATTTCTGCTTGGATTATCATTAATTCAACCGAGTATCAGATCCTGTTGAATCATTAACAAATAATTCTTCGAATTTGTCTAAAGAATCCTTTAGAAGGACCAAAGAATACACGAAGTCAAGGGCTTTTTCTTGATATTTGGACATTAATGCAACACATCGTCATCATCGGTAACGGCATCAGCGGCACCACGGCGGCGCGGCACATCCGCAAACGCAGCAACCACCCGATCACCGTCATCTCCTCAGAGACGAAACACTTTTATTCGCGCACAGCCATCATGTACATCTACATGGGGCACATGACCTATGAAAATACCAAACCGTATGAAGACCGGTTCTGGAAAAAAAATAGAATTGATTTACTGCATGATCACGTTGAGAAAATAGAAACAAGCACCAAATCCCTTCAACTCCGATCGGGAAATAAACTATCCTATGATTCATTGATTATTGCCACAGGTTCAACATCAAACAAGTTTGGTTGGCCTGGCCAGGATATAAAAGGAGTGCAAGGCCTTTACGGGTATCCTGATTTATTACAGATGGAAGAAAGCACAAAAGGCATTCAACAAGCTGTAATCGTGGGGGGTGGTCTGATTGGTATCGAAATGGCCGAAATGCTGCTTTCGAGAGAAATTAACGTCACATTTTTGATACGGGAACCGGAATTCTGGAGCATCGCGCTGCCGATGCAAGAGGCCAATCTAATAAGCCGCCATATCCGTTCTCACCATGTGAATTTAAAGCTCCTCACAGAGTTGAAAGAAATTCAGGCTGACGATAGAGGACATGTAAAAGCAGTCGTCACGAATGCGGGAGAGACAATTCCATGCCAGTTTGTAGGACTTACCGTGGGTGTTTCGCCCAACATCGACCTACTAAAAGACTCAGGCATTCAAACGAAGCGTGGCGTGTTAGTCGATAAATTTTTGCAAACCAACGCACCAGACGTTTATGCCATCGGGGATTGTGTTGAGCGAATCTATGACCTGCCCGGCAGAAAGAATATTGAGCAAGTATGGTACACAGGCCGGATGATGGGCGAAGTAGTGGCGCAAACAATCTGTGGAGAAAAAACAAAATACGAGCCGGGCCCCTGGTTCAATTCAGCGAAATTTTTTGACATCGAGTACCAGACCTATGGCAACGTGGGTAATGAGGTAAAAGAAAACGAGGCTGAATTCTATTGGGAGCATAGCAGTGGCACAAAGTGCATCCATTTTGTGTGGGACAAACGTTCGCACCAATTTATTGGAATCAATGTGTTTGGTATCCGGTTGCGACACGAATGTTTTGACCGGTGGATTCGCGAAAAGCAAAGCATTCAATTTGTCTTGGAAAATTTAAGCGACGCCAATTTTGATCCTGAATTTTTTACCCGTTATGAGGAGGAAATAAACGAAGCGTTTGTAAATGCCAACCCAGGCCAGACTTTAAACACTGTCACAAGATGAAATTCCTTAAGACCGCAGGCCTACTGTTGTTTCTCACAGGCTTTTTGATTTTTAATGTTTCGTTTTTTTGGGCCCGCTATACGCTCACTCCGGAGATTGTGACAAGTCAGATCAGCGATCCGCGAAAAGCGGGGTTATTAATTCAGGAGGCTTCCGGGATGATGGACAAGCAAAAAGGATCGAATTTT
>JANXYC010000235.1 GCA_025350305.1 Cyclobacteriaceae bacterium
AAATAACCTTCTGTCGTAACGATGACATGATCAAGAAGCTGAATCTCCAGGAACTTTCCAGCTTCCTTAAGCTTTCGCGTCAGGTCAATATCTGACTGGCTTGCTGTTAGGTTTCCCGAAGGGTGGTTGTGAGCCACTATAATCCCCGAGGCACCACCTTTAAGCGCAGCTGTAAAGATGATCTTGGGATCAGCTACAGTTCCGCTAATGCCTCCTTTTGAGACCTCAAAGAGGCCCAGAACCTTGTTGGCTCTGTTCATCAACATGACCTTGAATTGCTCCACCAATTCAATTTGAGAGCCATCCCAATTCTCCAAAAGGACATTGTAGGCATCCTTCGAGCAGTTGATCTTGGGACGTAACGAGGGCTTTACGTTCGACTTGTAGGTGAGCTGAATCTCTGCCACCTGGTACAGTCTCTTTTCATTTGTGTTTTCCATAATCGTTTGAATTAATTATGGTACACCGGCAGGCTTAGGGTGGAATTTGCGCAAGGAGGAACGGAATAAATGGGGGTTCCTGGAAGGAGGTACGACTGGAAGGGGGAAACCGTTTATGCCGGAAATTCCTTGCAAGCATATTCCGGCATAAGCCTAAATTTGTACAATGATTAATGATAGAATAAAGATTGGCCTAAAGAATTCCGGATTGTCTATTCGACAAATGTCATGCAAAGCAGATTTGATGTAAAGACTAACCTTGCCATTTACCTTCCAGTTTTATTTGAGCTGTTAGACAGCAAGGAATTGAATTGGAAAACAATTAACAAAAGGTTGGAGATCAGGTTGAATGAGCATAAACTTAAATACGAGCGAAAGGGCGAGCCTATACTTGTTGAAGCTTCAGTTTTTGGGGTGATTGTTGCAACAGTTCGAGGGAACGAGCAAGCTAAATCGTTCCTCGATTTCATTCGAAAACTATTTGAAGAATTAGTAGATCACCTCGATAAGAATGAAAAACACTTAATTAAGAATAACCTTTTTGGCCTTTTCACAAATATCGACCTAAACTATTTGAATTTTCTTGGAGAGCTTTGCGTCCTGAATCACATAAAACGCAATACAGACTACAAACTCCAAGCAACCGAGTTTCCTCTTGACTCCGCGAAAAAGAAGGGCTCCAAGATTGATTTCAAATTCATCAATCCCAGGAATTCAAAAGAACTTTCGGTTGAAGTAATGAACATTCATCTCAATGAAATAGCCTTATGGTCAGACGAAAAACTTAACAACCTAGTGTCTCAAAAGATTCAAGAGAAGCTGAATCTAAAAGGCATCAAGCTGAAACCTACTTTTTTTCTTGTTCCCGTATTGTGGGGTGGAAAGGAAGAAATTGAAGCAATGATCGGGTTTTATGATAGGACCAAACCTTCATTCCAGAATACAACGATACCGGCTTGCTTCATGGCCTATCGATACGAATCCGGGCCAATCGTGCATAAATTCGGAGCAATAGATGGCATTTTGAAGTAGAGCGAAATCTGATTCTTCTATCACCACACCCCACCATTCTTACCGACAAGCCGCCAATTGCGCTTGTTGCGGAGCCGTTGTCAAGGGTGTCGATCCGCGTTAGAATAAACCAACAATCGACACTTGCCCTGCCCTTGACAAAGGTTTCGCAACAGGCCTACTTTTGGCTTGGTGGTGAAATGGTCATCTATACTTAATTCTTAGTATCCTGTTTCTTAAATTCATGCTTCTTGTTGTCTTCGGGTTGCCTGAAAATGGTCTTAAACTCGGCCTTAAAATCCCTATCATTCTCAAGTCCATTTATATTAATTGAATGGTTTGCCGAACTAATTAGCCTTTCGTTGGCAAAACTTTTATTGCTCGCCTCTTCATATTCAAAGTAGGCAATGACAACTCTAATCCCATTTTTCATTAAAGCCCTTACAAGAGGTACAAAGTCCCCATCGCCAGTTACCAATATCGCTATGTCGATTTTGTCATCTAGGCCCACTTGGAGCGTCTCAACTGCCATATAAACATCAATGCCTTTCTCTCCTTGTGTTTCAGACATGGGAACATTCTTGGGTTCTATTCCGGCGTGTAGAAGATCGTGATGTCTTTTTCTATCAAGTCGCAGTTTGTCTTCTGGCACCAAACTTTCTTTGTGAAGTCCTTGAAACCAAGCCGAGTAGACTACTTTGTAGGCTGAGTGTCCTTGCTCTTTTGAGCGAACATAACTTTCCAAAAGTTTGTGAAACTGGCCTTTATTTTACCAAGAAAGGGAATTTGTTGACTGATAATCCTGAAATAATGGAAAAACTCTTTCGACATTGTAAATCTATAATTGCGATACATTCTGAAATGGAGCAAATCATTGAAGCAAACGAGGCGTTTTACCGGGCAAAGTACGGTGATGATATTCCCGTTGAGTTTCACCCGCTAATTCGTAGTGCTGAAGCGTGCTATCAATCTACTGAGCAAGCAATCGAACTGGCCAAAAAGCATAACGCACGGTTACACATTCTGCATTTATCAACAGAAATAGAGACTCACTTGTTTCAAAACGATATTCCGTTAAGAGAAAAAAGTATTACAACAGAAGTAAGCGTGCACCACCTTTCGTTTTCAGACAAAGACTATCAACGTTTAGGAACTTTGATAAAATGGAACCCCGCCATCAAAACAGAAAAGGACAGAAAAGGACTGTTGCAGGCATTGGTTGACGATAGAATTGATATTGTCACCACTGATCACGCACCGCATACGTTGTAGGAGAAGATAAATCCTTACTTTCAATCTATGTCAGGCGCCCCGATGGTACAGCATTCACTAAATGTGATGTTAGAACTTTACAAACAAGGGCACATCTCACTGGAGAAAATTGTTGAAAAAATGTGTCATAATGTTGCAATACTTTATCGCATTGAAAAAAGAGGTTTTATCCGCAAGGGTTATTATGCGGATTTAACTCTTGTGGACTTGAATTCGACCTGGACAGTTGGCAAGGAAAACATTTTGTACAAGTGCGGTTGGTGGCCATTAGAGGGAGTACAATTTCAAGCACAAGTAACACACACAATTGTAAATGGTAATTTGGTTTATCACAACGGCCGATTTAATGAGACTATCAAAGGCTGTCAATTAGTGTTTAAAAATAAACCGGGTATAGCGTAGAAGGATTCCGCACGGACGCATGAATCAATGGGCTTTTTGAAGAATACCAAGAACAGCTATTGTAATTCGCAAGAATAGTATTAATATTGAACAATGATAGCTTTACTACCGTATTTAGAACAAATGTTATGCAACAGAACGAAAAACCTTGTTTTTGCACTTCTATTGCTATCTTTTGCAGTCTGCTGTGAAGTGCCCTACTTTATCAAAAAGGCTTCCAATGAGCATTATAGTAGTGTAATACGCTCCACGCCAGAAACCACTCACTTTCCTTTATCAATTCCATTATCAACTGGCGAGGAGCCCACAGGCATCGAAGATGAGTTTTCGGAAGACGATGAGGGTGTTACCAATTTGTCAATTCTTTCAGTTTCCTTATCAAAATCCATCTACTTTCCATATCAAAATAATTCCCAGTTCCAGGAATTTCTTAACCGTCCATTTACACCTCCAGAATCCATCACTCCAAACCGGATATAACTCATCCTCTGAGGTTCGGTGCTGATTTGC
>JANXYC010000110.1 GCA_025350305.1 Cyclobacteriaceae bacterium
CCTTGCGTACGCCAATTTCTTTTGTGCGTTGTTCAGCGATAAAGGAAGCCAATCCAAAAAGGCCCAGGCATGAAATGAAAATAATGAGCCCTGTGAACAGGGAAGCCAATGAGTTCGCTTGCTTCTCGTTGCCAAATTTTCGCTCGTAGAACTCATCAGCAAAATAATATTCAAACGGGTACTCAGGGTTGTGCTTCATGAAGACTCTCCCGACCTCTATTAGATTCGCTGCCCTCGTGTGCATGGGGTTAAGCCTGAAGTGAACCGTTCCATAACGAGGAGTCCAACCCTGAATTACCATTGGCTTCACATTTTCATAGGGCGATTCAATGATAAAGTCTTTGATTACCCCGACTACGGTCCAATTCTTGCCCGTTTGATCTTTTATGATTTCGCCAATGGGATCTTTCAATTGCATAATGTTCACCGCTGCCTCGTTCAATAGCATGGCCGAACTGTCTGACGGATAAGTTTCGATATCGATGTCCCGCCCTTCAATCAAATGAATGCCCATTGTTTTAGCAAAATCAATATCAATTCCGTACCGCAGAAAATTTGTTTTCTTATCGGTTTCAGAGCTGCCCTGCCAGGCAAGGCCGGACACTGTTCCCCAGGCTCTTGTAATGGGTGAAAATGCCCGGCTTACGGAAAGCACTGCTCCACTTTTCAGAAGATCGTTTTTTATCACATCATAATTCTTAGGTACATCGCCTTGCATAAAATTGTAGGCAAGTTCTGACCGTTCGTACCCTGAATCTCTGTTTTGAGCAAACTGTATCTGCTGCCGAATGATAATCGTGCCGATAATCATGGCAATGGCAAACGTGAATTGCAATACTACTAATACTTTTCTGGGCGTCACCAAAGCTCCACCATTCTTAAAGGTGCCTTTCAGAACTTTTATTGGCTGAACGGACGAGAGGTAAAACGCGGGGTAGCTTCCGGCAAGCAGGCCTGTAAATAAAACAAAGGCCACTGCAAGCATCCAAAATTCAGGGTTGTCAAATTCAATTCGGATATTGGCACCTGTGATCTGGGTAAAAACGCCCAGGGTCAATTGGACCATCACAACAGAAATCACACCCGCAATCCCTGCCAGGATGGTACTTTCACAAATAAATTGAATTACTAGAGAGACGTAGCGGGCACCGACAATCTTTCTAACCCCAACTTCCTTTGCCCTTCTTTCACTCCGTGCCGTGCTAAGGTTCATGAAATTGATGCAGGCAACGAGCAAAATAAGGGCAGCTATTGCACCAAACACATTCACCATTTCAATTCTTCCCCCCGTAAGCCTGCCGTTTTCTGCTTTTGTGTATAAATGAATTTTAGATAAAGGATGCGAGATAGTTTCGAGGGTCGACTCTTCTCCTCCTTTGGAGTGCTTTATGACAATGTCCAATATCTTGGCATCAAAGGCGGTTTGTGAAGAACCTTCTCTTAACAGTACATAGGTAGCACAGTTGGTACTTCCCCATGATTGGTTTTTGTCCCATCCTAATCTTGTGAGATAATTCCACGGCAATAGATATTCAAATTCAAATCCGGTGTTTGTTGGTAAATCCTGGAGTACTGCTGCGACTTTAAAGTTGTAGGTATCATTGACGATCACTGTTTGGCCCAGGCAATCAATATTTCCAAAAAGTTTAATGGCTAGTTTTTTTGTCAACACAATGCCTGAATTGTCAGTCAATGCCGAGACTGGGCCCCGGAGGATCGGGAAGTTAAACATGGACAAAAACCCAGGGTCTGCAAATGCGCCTGCGTCATTAAAATGATTGTCTCCTACTTTTGTCAGGAAATATACAACCTGATACCTCACCGCGTCTTCAACTTCACCATACTGTTGTTTAAGTTCCGGGCCCATCAATGGACTTGTATTATCCCATACATCTATTTTTCCATTATCATTATCACGGCTGTACAGCCTCACTATCCTTTCGGTTTTGTCATAGAAACTGTCGAACGTTATTTCATGTTGTACCCACAGCAAAATCAGCATGGCAGCCGCCATGCCTATGGCCAAGCCTGATATGTTGATCGAAGAATAGGCCTTGTACTTGATAAGATTGCGTACAGCTATTTTAATGTAGTTGCTGATCATAGTTTTTTTACATTTTGATATCGCCAGGCATTCGTGCAAAAATACTTTATTCCTCTTTCAAAATGGAAGCCGGGTTTTTCTGGCTCGATTTAAATGAGCTATTTAATATATTTTTCAACCTCGCTGCCTTTGTCCTTTAATAATTTTGTATTCTCAGTCAATAATTTTTCAGCTGCTTCATTAATTTTCTTAGCATCCACTTTTTGCCACTTTTGAATATCCTTCTCAAACTCAACGGTGAAAAGGGTCTTCGATAAATCTCTGATAACGCAATAGTTTGCAATGGAATGACCATTTTCACTATTGAAATTAGCGAAGTCAATAAAGCCCTTGATGATACCGAATAAAGTATTTTTTGCCTGACTTAATTCAGTAAGCTTGGCGCGGTATTCCAAATCAGGGCTTTTTAATTTTGGAAATAACTTATAGTCCGCAAAGTGTCGCGTTTCGTGCGCTAAAAAACTAATTTGAAACTGCTCACTGCTAAAGTCGTAGGATTTCTCCACACAATAAAGTGCATCCTTTTCGGCCCATCCCCCAGGATGAGCTCGGTCAGCTGTTGAGTATTCTTCCCATCCTAGTGTAATAAAATCACTTGCTACAATCACCTTCGTGTTCACCTCTTCGTTACCTAGATGCACCGGATATTTTTTTTCCGTCTCAGACTTCCACACCAG
>JANXYC010000111.1 GCA_025350305.1 Cyclobacteriaceae bacterium
CTCCATAATCTGGTGAGCAATCAACGGGTACGGATAAAAATATATCTGCCGGCTGATAACCCGGTGGTTTCCACACTTACTCCGCTATTTCCGGCGGCTAACTGGATGGAACGGGAAACGTACGATTTTTTTGGGGTGATATTTGAAGGTCATCCAAATCTTAAACGCATACTTAATGTGGAGGAAATGATCATTTTCCCCTTACGCAAAGAATATCCGCTGGAAGATCAGATACGTGACGATAAAAATGATACGATGTTTGGACGTTAAATAGAATGGAAGCAAAACAGACAACCGATCAATATTATCAGGCTGAAGAGAAGCAGTACTCGTATCTGAACCTCGGTCCGACACATCCGGCCACGCATGGGATCTTTCAGAATGTCCTCAAAATGGATGGCGAGATCATCATGGATGCTGAACCTACCATTGGCTATATTCATCGCGCATTTGAGAAGTTGGCCGAGCGGCGACCATTTTACCAAATCACACCCATCACGGACAGGATGAATTATTGTTCGGCACCTATTAATAATATTGGCTGGCATATGACCGTGGAGAAACTTTTGGGTGTCGAAATTCCAAAACGGGTCCAATACCTCAGAGTAATCGTGATGGAACTGGCCCGTATCACCGATCATCTTATTTGCAATGCAGTAATCGCTGTCGATACCGGAGCGCTCACTGGCTTTGTTTATATGTTTCAACAGCGTGAATTGGTGTATGAAATCTACGAGGAATTATGTGGTGCCAGGTTGACGTCCAACGTCGGACGTATTGGAGGTTTCGAGCGCGATTTTACGCCCAAAGCCTGGGAGAAAATTGGCCGGTTTTTGAAAGAATTTCCGGTAGTGATGAAAGAGTTTGAAAACTTACTCGTCCGTAATCGAATATTCATGGATCGATCCATAGGAACAGGAGGGATCACTGCAGAACGGGCATTGAGCTATGGCTTTACTGGTCCCAACTTACGCGCGGCCGGAGTTGACTACGATGTCCGCGTTGCAATGCCCTACTCATCGTATGAAGACTTTGATTTTATCATACCGATTGGAACAAATGGCGATGTATACGACCGCTTCATGGTTCGACAGGAAGAAATGTGGCAAAGCATGAGTATCATTAAGCAGGCCATTGCTAAATTACCAGAGGGGCCTTTTCATGCCAACGTCCCGGATTTTTATTTACCTCCGAAAGAAGAAGTCTATAATAATATGGAGGCGCTCATTTATCATTTTAAGATTGTCATGGGCGAAACCGATGTTCCCAAAGGTGAAGTGTATCATGCGGTGGAGGGCGGAAACGGCGAACTTGGTTATTATTTGGTGAGCGATGGGGGCCGGACACCGTATCGTTTACATTTCAGAAGGCCTTGCTTTATCTACTACCAGGCTTATCCTGAAATGATCAAAGGCTCCATGCTATCCGATGCCATCCTGACATTGAGTAGTATGAATGTTATTGCTGGCGAGCTCGATTCTTGATTAGGATTTGAGGATGAAAGGATTTATAGGTTAGGGAATATAGGATTGTAGGATAAAGATTAGTTGAAAAAATGGAGGAAGTAAAATTTTCAGAAGGGACACTTGCTTTGGTGAATAAAATCATCAGGCGGTATCCGGAGGGAAAGCAAAAGTCGGCTTTGCTGCCGACCTTGCATTTGGCACAGGCTGAATTTGAGGGCTGGTTAAGTGTGCCGGTGATGGATTATGTTGCTTCGTTGCTGAAAATTAAACCAATCGAAGTATATGAAGTAGCCTCGTTTTACTCCATGTACAACCTTAAACCTGTGGGCAAATGCCTGATTGAAGTGTGCCAGACAGGACCGTGCTGGTTGCGTGGATCAGACGATATCGTTGAACACCTGGAAAAAAAATTGAAAATTAAGAATGGTGAAACCACGAGTGATGGCATGTTTACATTGAAAACAGTAGAATGCCTTGGATCCTGTGGAACAGCTCCCATGCTTCAATGTGGGGCAGACTATCACGAGAACCTGACGGCAGAAAAAGTTGATAGGTTAGTCGAAAAATTAAGAACATCGGATAAGCGAAGTTCATACATGCGATAGATTGTAAGATGAGTAAGAAATTTTTATTAGAACACGTCAACGTTCCGCGAATAGAAACAATTAATGTCTATCGCGAAAAGGGTGGCTATGCTGCTGTGGAAAAGGCATTGAAAACCATGACACCTGATCAGATAATCGATGAAGTAAAGTTCTCCGATCTGAGGGGCAGGGGCGGAGCCGGTTTCCCGACAGGCCTGAAGTGGAGTTTCATGGATCGCAAGTCAGATAAGCCACGCTACCTGGTGTGCAATGCGGACGAAAGTGAACCCGGCACATTTAAAGACCGGTATCTGATGGAAAAGTTACCCCATCTTTTAATCGAGGGGATGATCGTTTCAAGTTATACCTTGGGAGCAAAAGCCGCTTATATCTATATCCGGGGTGAATACATGTATATTGTTCGTATTCTGGAAAAGGCTATAGAAGAGGCCTATGCCGCAGGATATCTAGGTAAAAATATTTTGGGAACGGACTACTCACTCGACCTATATGTTCATCCGGGTGCCGGTGCTTATATCTGCGGTGAGGAGACCGCGCTACTCGAATCACTCGAGGGCAAACGTGGGAACCCGCGACTGAAGCCACCGTTTCCTGCAATCGCGGGATTGTATGCATGTCCTACCGTGGTAAATAATGTAGAGTCCATCGCTTCTGTTCCAACCATCATCAACATAACAGCCGATAAATACAATGATGTCGGTATTGGCAAAAGCGCTGGCACAAAATTAATTTCAGCCAGCGGTCATATCAATAAGCCAGGGGTCTATGAAATCGAATTGGGATTGCCAGTTGAGGACTTTATTTACTCGGATGAATATTGTGGCGGCATTTGGAAAGGTCGAAAACTGAAGGCGGTGGTTGCCGGGGGTTCGTCGGTGCCAATACTCCCTGCAAATTTGATCATTACGACTGCCAAAGGTGAGAAACGTCTGATGACGTATGAATCGATGGCCGATGGTGGCTTTGTCAGTGGGACCATGCTAGGATCTGGTGGTTTCATTGTTATGGATGAAACAACCTGTATCGTTCGCAACCTTTGGACATTTGCCCGCTTTTATCATCATGAGTCCTGCGGTCAATGCAGTCCGTGTCGTGAAGGTACGGGGTGGATGGAAAAAGTGTTGCACCGTATCGAACATGGTCATGGACACATGAACGATATTGACCTGTTGGTGGATGTGGCTAAAAAGATTGAAGGAAATACCATCTGTCCATTGGGTGATGCGGCAGCCTGGCCGGTTGCAAGTGCGATTCGCCATTTCAGAGAAGAGTTTGAATACCATGTGAAGTATCCCGAAAAAGTGAAGGACCCGAAGCATTTTGAAAAGGAGCCGTTTGAGCGAGAAGCGTTAATGGTTAATGGTTAATGGTTGATGGTTGATGGTTGTCTGTGGGGTAGAGTTGACTGTGTTCGATACGATTAAAGATTAACTATAACGGATAACGAATAACAAACAACGATTGCTGAACAACGATTTAACGAAAATCATGGCGAAAGTAACAATAGATGGTGCAACAATTGAAGTTCCTGATGGAACAACAATTCTGAATGCCGCCAGACAGATAGGTGGTGAGTCAGTGCCCCCGGCTATGTGTTATTACTCCACGTTGAAAGAGAGTGGAGGTAAGTGCAGGGTATGTCTGGTTAAAGTAGCGCAAGGTTCAACCAAAGATCCAAGGCCCATGCCAAAACTGATGGCCTCCTGCAGGACACCTGTCATGGATGGAATGGTAGTTCAAAGCATCACCTCACCGGAAGTTTTGGAGGCAAGAAAAAGTGTCGTTGAGTTCTTACTAATTAATCATCCACTGGATTGCCCTATCTGTGATCAGGCTGGGGAATGTGATCTCCAGAATTTAGCCTATAAGCACGGTGTAGCTAAAACCCGCTATGAAGAGGAAAGAAGAACCTTTGAGAAAATCGATATTGGCGATAAGATAAAGCTTCACATGAATCGGTGCATTCTCTGCTACCGTTGCACCTTCGTGGCCAATCAACTCACCGATAACAGAGTGCACGGCGTGCTCAGTCGGGGTGACGCTTCTGAAATCAGTACATACATTCAAAAGGCGGTAGATAATGATTTTTCTGGCAATATGATTGATGTTTGTCCGGTAGGTGCCTTGACCGATAAAACGTTTCGGTTCAAGAGCCGGGTATGGTTCACCAATCCAATGGATGGCCATCGCAATTGTCCGAAGTGCTCCGGTAAAGTTGTATTGTGGACCAAAGGAAATGATGTACTTCGTGTTTCGGCCCGAACCGATCAATACAATGAGGTAAAGGAATTTATTTGTAACGAATGCCGCTTTGAGCACAAAAATATGAATGACTGGACGATTGATGGACCGCGGCATATCGATCGCGATTCGGTAATTGCTCAAAATCATTATGAAAGGACGGATCTCCAAAAATTAAAGCTGGAAATTGACCGTCAGATAGAATTTGAAAAGGGAAAGCAACTGCCGGAACCTAATCCATCGCTCACAGCATGATCTCGTTTCTACTGTATAAAGGTATTCTCAGCGGTGCAATTTTAGCACTCACATTGCTGGTGGCTGCCTATTCAACCTACGCCGAACGAAAGATAGCAGCGTTTCTTCAGGATCGCATTGGCCCCGACCGGGCCGGCCCTTTCGGCATTCTTCAGCCACTGGCAGATGGATTGAAGTTTATCATGAAGGAAGAGATCATTCCCAACGTCTCAAACAAATTGTTATTTGTGCTAGGCCCATGTATTGCCATGCTCACCGCATTGATGGCGGGTGTAATCATACCGTGGGGCGGAACACTTATCATGGATGGGGTTGAGTATTCCCTTCAAATAGCAGACCTGAACATCGGAATTCTGTATGTTTTTGGGGTGGTTTCCATTGGTGTGTACGGAATCATGATCGGCGGATGGGCCTCCAATAATAAGTTCTCCCTGTTAGGCGCCATCCGGGCTTCCGCGCAGATGATCAGTTATGAAATTGCCATGGGGTTGTCCATCATCGCGCTGATTATCATGACAGGCACATTAAGTCTTCGTGAGATTACGCTGTTACAAACCGGCGGGGTAGGAGGTGACTGGAATATGTGGAACGTGGTGTATCAGCCGCTGGGCTTTATTATTTTTCTGATATGTGCTTTCGCGGAATGTAACCGCACGCCATTTGATCTACCGGAATGTGAAACGGAACTGGTGGGGGGTTATCATACTGAATACAGCAGCATGAAACTCGGCTTTTATCTTTTTGCTGAATACATCAATATGTTCGTTTCTTCTGCCGTGATCTCCACACTATATTTTGGCGGATATAATTTCCCGTTTATGAATAATCTTGGATTGGATCACAACACCATTACAATCCTGGGGACAGTTGCGTTCTTCCTTAAAATTACCTTCTTCATTTTCTTTTTTATGTGGATACGCTGGACGGTTCCGCGGTTTCGCTATGATCAGCTGATGAACCTTGGATGGAAAATGCTCATACCATTGGCCGTTGTTAACATATTCTTAACCGGACTTGTACTTATTTTTATGAACCGTTGACCAATGCTAACGAACCGATCAAAAGTAGTTGTCAAGAAGGAGATGAATTTCTGGGAACGGATTTATCTGCCCGCCATTCTGGGAGGGATCGTAATTACCATTAAGCACTTGTTCAGAAGGAGCGCGACGGTTCGATACCCGGAAAAGAAACGGGAGATTAGCGCCATCTGGAGAGGTCAGCACGTCTTGAAACGCGATGACATAGGCGCCGAGCGCTGCACAGCTTGTGGATTGTGTGCGGTAGCCTGTCCCGCGGAAGCGATCACCATGATTGCAGCAGAACGAAAAAAAGGAGAAGAGAATTTGTATCGTGAAGAAAAATATGCGTCCACCTACGAGATCAATATGCTTCGTTGCATTTTCTGCGGACTGTGTGAGGAAGCATGCCCCAAGGAAGCTATTTTTCTGACAGACCGGATTATTGAAACAGATTACGGAAGAAAGGGATTTGTTTTTGGGAAAGATAAATTGGTGGAACCGGTTGACCAGCGTGTTGATGTTTCAAAAAGACAAACTCCCGCGGTGCTGGAGTTCAAGCAGCATAAACAGTTAACGCATAACAAATAATACGCGAAGTGACGATTAACCTATTCTACTTTCTTTCATTCGTAGCGGTCTTCTCTGCCTTGCTGGTTGTGTTCTCCAAAAACCCCGTCTATAGTGTACTGTATCTTATTATAACTTTTTTTGCCATTGCAGGTCATTACGTACTATTAAACGCCGAATTCCTTGCTGCCGTCCACGTAATCGTATATGCCGGAGCAATCATGGTGCTGTTTCTGTATGTGATTATGATGTTGAACCTGAATACCGAAACAGAACCTCACAAAAGTAATCTGCTGAAATTTGCGGCTGCGATTTGTGCCGGCTTGCTGATGATCGTGCTCGTTGGGTCACTTAAAGGATCGGAGCTTCTTCAATCGCCGGTAATGGTCCACGATGTTGGATTGGTAAAGAATTTGGGCAAAGTATTATTTACGGACTTCTTACTTCCTTTCGAAATCGCATCGGTATTGCTGCTGGCAGCCATGGTAGGAGCGGTGATGCTGGGAAAGTCAGAGAAACCCCCTGCCAACGAAACGAAAACGAGTAAATGATCCCCATCGACTACTACCTATGGCTCAGTGCAGTATTGTTCACCATTGGTGTGATGGGTGTTCTCTATCGAAGAAACGCGATCGTGGTGTTCATGTGCATTGAACTCATGCTCAATGCAGTGAATCTGGTGATGGTCGCCTTTTCAAACTACCGGAATGATGCAGCAGGTCAGGTGTTTGTATTTTTTATCATGGCTGTTGCAGCGGCCGAGGTAGCCGTGGGGTTGGCCATCTTGATTGTGATGTATCGGAATACAAAGACTACAGATATTAATATCTTGAATCGATTAAAATGGTAGGAATGGATGTATTGATAAGCCTGGTTCCTCTACTGCCTCTGGCGGGTTTCCTTGTTATAAGCCTCAATAATAAAAGACTGTCTCATGGCACTGCGTCATTAGTAGCCTGTGGCGCTGTCCTGATATCATTCGTAATCGCGGTTATACTTTTTGCACAGCTTTTGGGCAAACCTGAAGACGAACGCTTCTTCCAGGTGGTCCTCGCCAACTGGATAAGGACAGGAAGTTTTTCAGTCGACTTCAGCTTCCTGATTGACCCGCTCTCTTCCGTCATGCTGCTAATCATCACGGGTGTTGGATTTTTGATACATGTTTACTCGGTTGGATACATGCACGACGATGCCGGATTCAATAAATTCTTTTCCTACCTGAATCTATTTGTGTTCTTCATGCTCATGTTGGTGATGGGTTCCAATTACCTGGTGATGTTTGTGGGGTGGGAAGGAGTGGGGCTATGCTCGTATCTTTTGATTGGATTCTGGTTTAAGAATCAAAACTATAATGACGCTGCGAACAAAGCGTTCATTATGAACAGGATTGGTGACCTTGGTTTGCTGCTGGGCGTTATCCTGATCTTTGTCCATTGTGGAAGTCTGAACTATGATGAAGTCTTTTCCAGGGCAACTTCTTTGGACACCAGAACCATAACCCTCATCACCGTACTTCTTTTTGTGGGAGCGATGGGAAAGAGTGCCCAGATTCCGCTCTATACCTGGCTCCCCGATGCCATGGCAGGTCCTACGCCCGTTTCTGCATTGATACATGCAGCCACCATGGTAACAGCTGGCGTTTATATGGTAGCGCGTAACAATTTGTTGTATTCTCTTTCTCCATTTGCGCTGCAGTTGATTCTTGTCGTTGGTTTGGCAACCGCGCTTTTTGCCGCCTCTATTGCCTTGACACAGAACGATATTAAAAAGGTACTCGCGTATTCCACGGTAAGTCAGTTGGGTTTGATGTTTGTTGCCCTGGGCGTGGGTGCTTATTCAAGTGGCATTTTTCATATGGCCACGCACGCGTTCTTTAAAGCGTTATTGTTCCTTGGCGCTGGCAGTGTCATTCATGCGTTGCAGGGTGAACAAGATATCCGCCGGATGGGCGGCCTGAAAAAGTTTCTGCCTGTAACCTACCTGACCTTCCTGATCGCTACCCTTGCCATTTCCGGGATTCCACCCTTTTCTGGATTCTTTTCAAAAGATGAAATCTTAGCAAATGCATTCGGACAATATCCATTTGCATGGGGACTCGCACTACTGGCTTCATTGCTAACATCATTTTATATGTTTCGGTTGTTATTTCTCACTTTTTTTGGTCAAGTAAGGGCCAGTCATGAGACCATGCAGCACATTCATGAATCTCCAAAAAGCATAACGATTCCATTAATTGTACTGGCGGTACTTTCTGCGGTGGGTGGCTTTATGAATATACCTGAGTCCTTGTTCGGGACGGCCTCCCTTCACGAATTTCTTTCTCCGGTCTTTGCACAATCAGCTGCCATACTTGTTGACCGTCCGCTAGAACACTCAACCGAGTACATACTGATGACGGTTGTTATCGCGCTAACATTAGTAATGATAGGAATAGCCTATTCCATGTTTGTGAAGAAAAATAAAATCCCTGCAGCCGAAGGGGCGGCCATTGGTACTCTTCACCGGGTGGTGTATCACAAATATTACGTTGATGAAATTTACAACACGGTAATTGTGAAACCGCTTTATTGGTTCTCTGCTACATTCGATAAAGTAATTGAAAGACTTGCCATCGACCGGCTTGTAAATTCAATAGGGAGTGCTGTGACAGACTGGAGCAATGTTCTTCGGCTACTGCAGAACGGAAGTATCGGGTTCTACATTTTTGTAATGGTGATTGGTATTGTTCTAATGCTCACGGTATCATTTATCCGGTAACTGACGAGGCTTACATGAAAATAAAATTATGATCCTACCGTTTCTGATATTCTGGCCCCTGTTGATCTCGTTGGTGCTGCTTGTCATCCGGATGAAGAGCGCGAAAGAAGTCGCGTTGGGTGCTTCACTGGTTGAATTAGCAGTATCGTTGGTTGCAGCCGCTCAATTTGATAAGACCCTGGAGGTTCCATTCGCAGTCAATGAACCTTGGATCACATCGCTTGGAATAAACTTCAGCGTCGGCATGGATGGCATCAGTCTATTACTTGTATTGCTGACAACGGTACTCGTGCCGTTTATTATTCTCTCCACTTTTAGTAGTTCTGACAAAAGACCTTCAAATTTTTACGGTCTTATCTTATTGATGCAAATGGCGCTGGTAGGTGTTTTTACTGCCCGTGACGGATTTCTGTTTTACCTCTTCTGGGAGATGGCCCTTATACCCATCTATTTCATTTGCCTTATTTGGGGAGGAGAAGAGCGTGGGAAAATCACTCTCAAGTTTTTTATATACACCCTTGCTGGCAGTTTGCTCATGCTGGTAGCCCTGGTGTATTTATACTACCAAACACCAGAATCTCATACGTTTGATATCACGGCATTGTATAACGCAGGCAGAGCCTTACCTGCTTCCCTTCAAAGCACCATCTTCTGGGCGATGTTTCTGGCCTTTGCTATCAAGATGCCTATTTTTCCATTTCATACCTGGCAGCCGGATACGTATTCAGTGGCTCCTTTACAGGGAACAATGTTGCTCTCTGCCATCATGCTCAAGATGGGTATCTACGGTGTTATCCGCTGGTTGATTCCGGTTGTACCGCAGGGTGTGAGTGAATGGGGTCAGGTGGCCATCATTCTTTCAGTTATTGGAATTATCTATGCTTCCTGCATTGCCATCGTACAGCATGACTTTAAACGTTTGGTTGCTTACTCCTCTATCGCTCACGTAGGTCTGATTTCTGCTGGATTGTTCACCTTGAGTAAGATTGGCATGCAGGGCGCCATGATTCAAATGCTGAGCCACGGCATCATCGTATTTGCGATGTTTTATATAGTTGAGATTATTTTTGAGCGAACCAGGACCCGGTCACTATCGCAACTCGGAGGCATTCGCAATGCGGCGCCACACCTATCATCCGCTTTTATTATCGTCATGCTGGGCAGCGTGGCGCTTCCGCTTACAAGCGGATTTATAGGTGAGTTTTTATTGATCAATTCCTTGGTGCAGTATCAGTTTATGATTGGCGCCATTGCCGGTGTCACGATCATTCTTGGTGCGGTCTACATGCTTCGGACGTTTCAACGTTCGATGTCAGGCGAAACGAATGCGTCAACTGTGGGCTTTGTAGATTTAACAACCCAGGAAAAACTGGTCCTTTATCCGATCGTGATACTCATAATTGCCATCGGAGTTTATCCCACACCGCTACTGGAAATATCAGAAGCAGCGGTAGACAATATTTTGACCGTATTTTCAGACGTTTCAGTTTCGGTAAAATAGCATGATTGCACTGTACCTCATTTGTGGCCTGGGTTTCGTTTCGCTTATCGCGGAACTTGTCAATCTGAAGAAAGGATTGACCGCCCTCATCACCGCGGGTCTTATTGCCGCGGCAATCCTTATTGCGATGGATTGGAACTCGGCTCTTCATTACTTCAATGACATGGTTGTATTCGACAATTTTTCAATTGCCTTTACAACCCTGATCCTTGTGATCTCAGTTTTTTGGTTTTGGATGGCCAGTGACTATTTCCGTGAACAGGCGCATCAAACGGATCGATCTGCACTCATTCTTTTTGCCATAGTTGGAGCCGTAATAATGGTATCCTTTAATAACATGGCCATGCTCTTCCTGGGAATTGAAATCTTGTCGATTTCACTATATGTGCTGGCAGGAAGTAAAAAGGATAGTCTGTTCTCAAATGAAGCCGCCTTCAAATATTTTTTGATGGGCTCTTT
>JANXYC010000270.1 GCA_025350305.1 Cyclobacteriaceae bacterium
CACTACGAAATCGAGGTCCAGCGGATCATTGGCCCTGTTTCGTTGTGCTCGTTGTGACATCTTCGTGCTCGTTGTGACCCAAAAATCTAAATATGACAAAGTAGGATTAGTATACAAATCGTATTCAGATCAAGTCACCCACTGCAATGTCTCCGCTTTTAATGGATTTCGAAATTCTGTTCCTTGTTCCTGAGCAGTTTTCCATTGTTTTTTCAGCTCGTAGTACCAGCGAGCCTGCGCATCTGGTTCGCCAACCAGCATCAAGGTTGGATCATTTTCCAGGCCTTTTGCCAGTTTATGAAATACACCCACGTCCTGCCCGATAAATTTTTTACCAAGACCCTTCAGTGGCCACCAGAGCCAGCGTGTAAGGGCTAATGATGAATAAAAAAATTGATTAAGTTCCGTTGAATTATCATCAATTGGTGTAAGTGTGGTGATCGAAATTACTTTATGCCTTTTCCCTACTGAAATGTGCTCAAGACGATTGCCGGGAATATCAAAAAATATTTCGGTTGATACATCGCCCTTCAGCACTTTATACCCCTTCGAGTTTGTGGAAGGAGCATGTCGAACCATCTTAAAACCGCGCGGTGTCGGCTCAAAATTCTTGGTCTTCAGTTTCAGCGATTTGGCAGAGCGCCAGAACCACGACTGATGGACGAATGTAACGTGCGCAGGGTCAATCAGGCCAATTACCGAATGGTCGATGTTGGTGGGCATTACGATTGACTCTACGTGAAGAAATTTTTGATCCTGGGTCAGGTGCAGATCAGGAATCGGTTCCTTGACTTCGATATTCGGGGTGAGTTTTTCGGGTATATAAACCCATACGGTATCATTGATTTCGACCACCGGGAATTTCCAGGCTCTGATCTTACTGATGTCTGCTTTTGTGTCGGGTGGAAGGGCGGGGATATTTTTGCAAACACCTTCTGCATCAAATTCCCAACCATGATAGCAACACTGAATATTGCCATTGTCGAGAACATGGCCGCTGGAAAGTGGTACCCCGCGGTGGGGACAATTGTCTTTTAATGCGAAAGGCTTTCCCGCCGGATTCCTACCGAAAACGATGCGATGGTTGGCCACCTGGCGTTGGACTAATTTACCTTTCTTCAAATGTTCGCCAGCCAATGCGAGGTACCAGATATTTTTAAGAATGAGGTCTTTGTTATTATCGGACATGAGTTAATTTTTCAGAGCAAATTTACCACTTTTTTAAAGCTGTGCAGTTGCTCAATGAACTATGGGGTGGAGGCAACATCCAACGTTCTCATCGAAGTCAAAAAATTACCGAAGAAATACATTCGATGAAACCCTATTGTTTATAACTGCCAAATTTCTGTTCGAGGATATTCGTGACTTGCATTTTCAATTTTGGTAAATCCCTTTGGATGGCCTCCCAAATAATATCGTTGTTGATTGCAAAATATTCATGCACCAAACATTCCGGGAACGGATGATCAGTGGCCATTCGATCTCTTTAAATCCATCTCTCAGTTCGTTCGATAGCCGTGCACTGGCTTCTCCGATAACTTCCAATAATTTCACCACAGCGAGTTGCAGCATGTAATTGGTGCGAAATGAAGGTTCATCTACCTCCTTGCAAAAGCCTTCTATTGATCCGATCGCGTCCAATATATGCCAAAGTCTCTCTTTATCTCCCATACTCCCTCTCATAGATCAGTTTTTTATCACGATCAATATAAGGTCGTAGCCGTGGTGAAAGACCATTTTCTGAAACCAAATCAACTTTCGTGCCTAGTAGGCTTTCCAGGCCGATTTGAATAGCAACAAACTTGTATAGCCCGACATGGTCCTCTAACTCAACCAGCAAATCCAAATCGCTTGTAATATCTTGTTCACCCCGTGAATACGACCCAAAGAGATATGCTTTCCGCACAGGTTGGTCTTTGAGATAATTCTTAATGATCGTGAGGTGATCCATTTATCAATGTCGATTAAACAACTAAAAAAAATAAGCCCTTAAAGGTACTAAAATCCCTTTTCAGTGCTCAATTTCCATTGGTGCGGGGATTTGTTTTAATTTGCAGCGTTTTAAAATGAATCCTATGAAGGAAACTACCGTTCAAGAACTGAAGCAACTAAAAGATTCCAAGGCCAACTTCCAGCTCATTGATGTGCGTGAGCCGCATGAGTATGACATCTGCAATCTCGAAGGAGAGCTAATACCACAGGCAGAAATACCACATAACATTGACAAAATATCAAGGGATAAAAAAGTTGTGATACATTGTCGCAGCGGCTCCCGTAGTGGCAACATGATTAATTGGCTGGAAAAGAATCATGGCTTTACCAATCTATACAACCTCAAAGGTGGCATCCTTGCGTGGGCGGACCAGATCGATCCGAGTGTGACGAAGTATTAAATTAAGAATTAAGAATCCAGCCTCTGGCTGACCCTATCGTATTGCCTGGTCCATATCAGCAATTATATCCTTGATATTTTCCAATCCGACCGAAATCCGGATCAATCCAGGCGTTATACCTACAGCTGCCCGCTCCACGTCCGTGAGTTTGGAGTGCGTGGTCGAAGCAGGATGTGTTGCAATGGTGCGTGTATCGCCAAGGTTGGCTGAATGTGAAATCAATTTTAAAGAATTCAAAAACTTTCTTCCCAGTTCAATGCCGCCTTTGATTTCAAATGTGACCACACCTCCTCCCAGTTTCATTTGTTTTTTTGCCAGGTGATATTGTGGATGAGACGGCAGGAGGGGATATTTCACGTTGAGGACTTCCGGGTGGGCTTCCAAATGCTTTGCCAGCGTAAGTGCATTTTCACAATGACGGTCCATGCGGACCGCCAATGTCTCCAAACTTTTGGACAATATCCAGGCATTGAAGGGCGACATAGAAGGCCCGGTATGACGGGCAAAGAATCGTACCTCTTTGATAAGCTCTTTCGTCCCCAGTACCGCACCACCAATTACGCGGCCTTGGCCGTCCATAAATTTAGTGGCTGAATGTGTCACCAGGTGTGCTCCAAACTTCGCTGGGTTCTGCAAATAAGGTGTGGAGAAACAGTTATCGACATTGAGTATAAGGTTTCGTTTCTTCGCCAATCCACCGAGCCATTCCAGATCAATGATATCCAGCGCGGGGTTGGAAGGTGTCTCCACAAAAATCATCCGTGTGTTGGGCTGGATTTTCTGTTCCCACTTATCCGGAGTATCTGCGATGTCAACATACGTGTGTGAAATTCCAACTTTTGGAAAAATAGTAGTGAGGATTTGGTGGGTAGAGCCGAACACTGATCGCGAAGCCAGCACGTGGTCACCGGTCTTCAGCAAAGCAGCCATACTGATATACATGGCAGCCATACCAGAAGCCGTAGCGATGCCGTCTTCCGTTCCTTCCAGCAGACAAAGTTTATTGATAAGCTCGGTGGTGTTCGGGTTTGAAAATCGGGTATAAATATTTCCGGGGACTTCGTCAGCAAACAGGGCGCGTGCCTGCTCCGCGTTTTCAAAGACGAAACTGGAAGTGAGATAAAGAGGGACGGAATGTTCTCGATACTGCGTACGGTCGTGTTGCGACTGTATGGCATTTGTTTCAAAGTATGTAGATTTACTCATGGGTTTACAATTTCAAAACTGTGCGTAACCGTAGCGGTCTTCTCCAACATCCTGGCAACGGAACAGTATTTTTCGACTGACAAACTTACCGCTTTCTTTACTTTGTCCTCCTCAAGATTTCCAAAGAGAACAAAATGAACATGGACTTCTCTGAAAAGGGAAGGAACCGTATCTTTTTCCCGTTCACCGGTAACGCTAATGGTGATATCTTCCAACTTCTGCTTTTGTTTTTTCAAGATAGAAATAATGTCGATCGCGCTGCATCCTCCTAAGGCTGTCAATAGCAGTTGCATGGGGCGAAAACCATGGTCGGTGCCACCAATATCGGGTGAGGCATCCATGTGAACTTTATTACCACTTTCATTGACCGCCTCCATCCAGTAGCTGTCATTCAGCCGGTTGATTTCTATTTTCATATGTGTTCCAGGTTAAGCTTCCCACCACTAACGACACGATGCTGACAATCGTTGCCGGTACCAGGCTGGGCAATTGTGTATCATAGATGAATTCGAAGACGATCCAGGTGAAAAAACCAGTGATCATGGATAAGATTGCTCCTATGCTATTCGCTTTCCTCCAGTACAATCCGAAGACCAATGCAGCCAAGAGCGTCACCAAACTTAACACGGACGAATCCCCTACCAGTTTATAAATATTTGACCGGAAGCATGCCATCACAGTGGCAATACTACTAAAAACTAAGACCGAGGCCCGCGTGAGCACAAGCATGTGTCTATCGGACAATTTTTCCTTCAGCAGTGGCCGGACGAGATTTTCAGAAAAGATAGCAGCCGGCGCCAGAATAGCTGAACTCGTGGTGCTCATGATGGCGGATAGCAAGGAACCAAAAAATAAAATTTGCACAGCCAGACTGGTATGCTTCATTACCATGTTTGGCAGGGTAAGTTGTGTGTCCCCTTGCATATAATTGGGATAAAGCTGCTTCGTGCACAAACTAATAAACAAGGGCAACATCGCTACTGTGAGATAGAGCCCTGCCGCATAGAAGCAGGATCGCACGGCAGTATTGGCCGAAGCGGATGACATGGAGCGCTGAAATACATCCTGGGAAGGGAGAGAACCTAAACCCAACACCGACCACGCAGCAATATACGTTATGACCTCCTTCCATTCTGCCTTTGGAAAAAACCGGAAGTTTTCTGGCTGAACTTCGCGGAGGACATTGATAACTCCACCCACTTCCCGGCTCAATACAACGGCCAGTGCCAGGAGCCCGAGAATTATAATTATGCTTTGAACAAAGTCAGTGATCGATATGGCCCACATTCCACCTATGAACGTGTAGAACGTAACAACAAATGAGCTTACGACCACACCTTGCCACACGGCCATCCCTGTAACAACATTCAGAATAAGCCCCATCGCGATGAGTTGAGCAGCTATATAGCCAATGTAAGGAGGGGCAAGAAAGACACTAGCCATTAATTCCGTCTTTTTGCCATAGCGCACTTTAAAATAATCTCCGAGCGTGAGCAAGTTCATGTTGTACAGCTTCCGGGCAAAAAACAATCCGAAAAGGATAAGACACAAAGCCGCGCCAAAAGGGTCCTC
>JANXYC010000275.1 GCA_025350305.1 Cyclobacteriaceae bacterium
CAACGAAATGGTTATAACAACCTAACAATTGGTATCACAGAGACTTTCCCCGGTGGAGCTCCTCCAATGCATTCTCATGAAGGCGAGGAGTCACATGTCTTACTTGAGGGAGATATTGTTTATGCTCTTGGAGATACCCTCTTCACGATAAAAGGCCCTTATGTTGTTAACATTCCAGCAGGTGTTCCTCACGCATTTAAAAATATTGGAAATAAGACAGCCAACCTTGTTGTTATATTCCCCACTAACATATGGAAATACGATGTATTGGATTTCTTTCCTTTTGAAGGTAAGGAGTTCCCTTCTGAAAAATTTGACAAATTGAAGAAAAAATAGTTTCAAAAATACAATGGAGAATAAAGATTAAAATTGAAGCAAGAAAAGAAACAGGTTTTCGTGACCAATTTCCAGCGGGATTCAAAATTCGTTTTCGCAGACCTCCATATTACACAACTCGTCGACGAAAATGTAGGCGTTCATGCAATGCTTCCAAAGAATATATTTACTACTAAAAAGTAACTTTGAAGCATACCCGCCCACAACAAATGCATAAGAAATGGCATGGATACAAAGCCACAACAAAAGAATCAGATGGACTAAATTCTCGAAACTTTGACTTAATAAATTATGTATTCAAAATGTTGGCTGATTATTCGGGATGACTCCAAAAAGACGTTTGAAATCTGTGGTCAAGAGGCAAATACTAATTCGTTTACCAACGGCATTCATGGAATGCAAAAAGCTGGAATGAATGTAAGTTGCATGACGCCTCCTGTTACTGGTAAGAGTTCAAATAAAGAGGTTATAAAAATTATCGGCTATACAAAAGAGGATGGATTACATGAAAGACTCATGAAGGAGTACAGAGAAATAACCCGGAGAGATTTTGATCAATGGGAAGGTTAAAGAGAAGCCAAAATCCTGCCATCGGGTTTTCAAATTTCATGTTGACGTTGAGTGTGCAAATGAAAACTATTTCAAAAGCCTGCAGCGCCTTTTGGCACAACCTCAGGGATATGTGAAATCAATAGAATCACTGACCTATGTCACCCATTGTGAGCACGGAAAAAGCCATGAGCAGGATTATTAGTTTCCTGCGCACAATTGCCTTAACGGCCCTGTTGGCGGGGGCCATGGGCTCCCTTGGTTTGATGCTCCATGCTGGTCGTCATACTCCTGTTCTCTTACTTGTACTTTTCGTAGGCTGGGTGGTCTCCCCATTCATGGGCCTCCTGGTGGCCAACGTGGTTTCCAAGCGCTGGTCGGTGCTTACCCGTGTGACACTCTACAGCTTAATGCTTGTTATCGCACTTGGTTCTTTGGTTGGTTACACTGTTGGATTGAGGCCGCCAGGAACAAGGCCTGCTTTTGTATTCCTTGTTGTTCCACTGGCATCCTGGTTGCTAATGGCAATAGTTATTCCGATAGCTACGTTGCTGTCACGCAGGCGCTCACGTAAAGGAATGGATTCATGATCGGTGGACCTTCGCCCACCTTGAAAATGGAAGTACCTACTACATGTCAGAATGGATACATCCTGTTGCCACTACCACTCATAACAAACCTTTAGATCGCCGGGATGAAAGCTTTTCTTTTCAGGAAACTAACATTATTTTGCTGCTCCATCCGGCCCAACCAACCTTACCATGAAAATTACCAAACTGATCCTGATCCCATGTATGCTAGCGGTACACGTGTGTCTTTCACAAGTATTGAAAAAGGAAGACATCGAACAACTGAAGTTCCGTCACATCGGCCCGGTGGGCAACCGGGTGAGCTGCGCAATAGGAATACCGGGTGATAATCAGGTTTATTTCGCAGGTGCCGCCTCGGGCGGCCTCTGGAAAACGACAGATGGCGGACTAAACTGGAAGCCCGTTTTCGATGACAAGCCGGTGGCGTCCGTTGGTGCGCTGGCCGCCGCTCCATCCGATCCTCAGATCATGTTCGCCGGCACTGGTGAGAGCTTCATTCGTTCCAACGTTACGATTGGAAACGGTGTCTGGAAATCCATCGATGGCGGCGAAACATGGCTGCACTCCGGACTGGACAATACTGGGCGGATTTCGAGAATTATCATCCACCCTACCAATCCTGATGTCGTATTCGTTGCTTCCGTTGGTCACGCGTACGCTCCACAAAAAGAACGTGGCGTGTACAAATCAATAGACGGAGGAAAAAACTGGAAGCAGGTTTTATTCGTCGATGAAAATACGGGTGCCTCAGACCTGGTGATGGATCCAACCAATTCCAGCATCCTGTTTGCAGGCATGTGGCAAATTTCTCTGAAGAACTGGAACCGTACCAGCGGCGGTCCAGGCAGCGGACTGTACGTATCGAAAGACGGCGGCGACAACTGGACCAAACTGAAAGGCAACGGCCTTCCGGAGCAACCCGTTGGAAAAATAGCCCTCGCGATGACACCTGCCGCACCAAACCGCGTCTATGCGTTGATTGAAACCGGAGACGGACTCGAGAAGCTCGGCGACAAAGTGGAAAGCGGTGAACTTTGGCGTTCTGACGATAAAGGAAAAAAATGGACGCTGATCAATTCCGATCGCAACATATCCGGAAGACAAGCCTACTACACCCGTTGCGCCGCTTCGCCAGACAATCCTAATGAAGTGTACTTCATCACCTACGGTTTTTTTACCAGCATAGATGGTGGGAAGAACCTTGAGCCCATCAACTTCATGACACAACCTTATGGCGATCATCACGATATGTGGATCGACAAAACAAATGCCAACCGAATGATTGTCGC
>JANXYC010000009.1 GCA_025350305.1 Cyclobacteriaceae bacterium
CTGAATGATGAAACTTCGCGGTACGTATTCAGAATTATTGCCATCAAAGAAATCGTGGAAAATCCGCAGAAGTACGGATTTAAATTAAAGCAGGAGCACCTCTATCAGCGGGAGAAACTTCGTCACGTTCAGGTAACGGAGTCCGTCAAGGATCTCATTGCGTTCGCTCAACAGCAAGGAATCAATTACAAACTCCTGAAGCGTCACAATCCCTGGCTGCGGGGGGAACGACTTACGGTGAGGAAGGGAAGGAGCTACGTGATCGCAATTCCGGTGAGTGAGTAATTTTGGAAAATTCCAATGCAGAATTTTGAATGACGAATGTTGAATAGTGAAGTAGCTGAATTCACTTCAACATTCAATATTCGTCATTCGTCATTCATCATTCATTATTGTGCTTTTGTCACAATAGCCCAACGACTTTTTGGAGTCCATCAAGGATCTCATTGCGTTCGCCCAACAGCAAGGAATCAATTACAAACTCCTGAAGCGTCATAATCCCTGGCTGCGGGGGGAACGACTTACGGTGAGAAAGGGTAAGAGCTACCTGATTGCAATTCCGGTGAGTGAGTAATTTCGGAAAATTTCAATGCAGAATAATGAATGAAGAATATTGAATGTTGAAGTCAACGTAATCACAATTCCGGTGATTGAATAATTCAGAGAATTACAATGCAGAATTTTGAATATTGAATGTCGAATAGTGAAGTCGCTGAATCCACTTCAACATTCAATATTCATCATTCTTCATTCTGCATTTCCCTCAATAGCCCAACGACTCTTTCTTCAATCAGGTCCCTCACCTTCCGGAACTCCGCTTCATTCATCTCCCTGGGATCTGGAATGTTCCAATCTTCGCGGTGAACAGCTACTACAAACGGGCATTCATCCCCACAGCCCATCGTGACCGCATATTCATATTCTGTTTTTGGGATTTCGTCCAATGATTTTGATTGGCCCTTTGACAGGTCATAGTTGAGTTCTTTCATCGCCGCAATGGCTTTGGGATTGATTTTCCCCGAGGGCCTGGACCCTGCACTGTAAGCCCTTACTTTCTCACCACCATGGATTTCGGCAAACGCCTGCGCCATTTGACTGCGATTGGAATTCTCCACGCACACGAAAAGAATGTTTTTTTTGTTCATACACCTGTGATTCGCACTTCCTTTTTTAACGGTTTAAAAAACAAATTTAAGAAAATACGAAACATTAATCGTAATATTACGATTAATTACATTTATGGGACTGACCAAAACCGAAGAATTCACAAAAGCTCAAAATGACCTTGCTCTGCTGGCAAAGGCATTGGGACATCCTGCCCGGATTGCTATTCTTCAGTTCTTAATTAAAACCAAATCCTGCGTTTGCGGGGATATTGTGGATGAACTTCCGCTATCGCAATCAACGGTATCGCAACACCTGAGCGAATTGAAGAAAGCAGGATTGATCAAAGGAGACATTGATGGTCCGACGGTCTGTTACTGCATCGACGAGAAAGCCTGGAACAAGATGAAGAGAGTGATCGGGGATTTATTTGAAAGCTATAAGGATCCTATTTGTTGTTAAACTTTTTTGCCAAAGCGCTTCGCAATATTACGATAACTTTAAACACATTAAATTATGAATACCATGTCAACTTCAGAACAGCTAAAAGAGATCGTTAAAGAAAAATACAGCCAGATCGCTGAACAAAGCAAAGATCAGAATGAAACCAGTTGCTGCGGAGCAACCGGGTGCTCAACGGTTGATTATACAGTCATGTCCGATGATTATTCAAATCTGAAAGGCTACGTGGCGGAGGCCGATCTTGGTCTGGGCTGCGGATTACCCACCGAGTTTGCGTTGATCAAAGAAGGAGATACCGTCATTGATTTGGGTTCTGGCGCAGGCAATGATTGCTTCATAGCAAGGTCAATAACGGGTGCGACAGGAAAAGTCATCGGTGTCGACTTCACCGAAAAGATGATCCAGAAAGCCAGGACCAATGCAGAGAAACTGAATTACAAAAATATAGAGTTCAGGCAGGGCGATATTGAGAATTTGCCGGTAGCAGCAAATGTGGCCGATGTGGTGGTCAGCAATTGTGTGCTCAATTTGGTGCCCAACAAGCAGCAAGCTTTTGTTGAAACATTCAGAGTGCTTAAGAAGGGCGGGCATTTCAGCGTTTCTGATATTGTACTCGTGGGTGAACTTCCGGAAGGCTTGAAGAAAAGTGCGGAGATGTATGCAGGATGTGTGGCCGGCGCAATTCAAAAGGAAGCATATCTATCGATTATCAAAGAAGCTGGCTTTGCGAACATTACTGTTCAGAAAGAAAAAAGAATCAATCTGCCCGATGAAGTTCTAAGGGATTACTTGACAACTAATGAGATAAAGGATTTTCATAGCGGCACGTCAGGGATTTTCAGTGTAACCGTGTATGCGGAAAAACCTGAGAATTGCTGTGCCCCGGGCTGCTGCGATTAGGACAATCTTTAACGGTTCATCAATGGAAATCCGTGATCATGTTTGACTGCGTAATTACCATTGATTGTGGAGGGGTGTACGACAGTTTTGCAGAGCAGAAGACAATTAACATCGACAACTTTCGGTACCTTGCAAGGTCAAAAATTAATTTATGGAGCACACGTATTACAACCCGGAAGACCTGAAGAAATTTGGAAATATCGGAGAATGGGAAAGCAACCTGGCCAATAAATTCTTCTCCTGGTATGGCGATGTATTCAGGGAAGGTGACCTGACCGCCCGTGAGAAATCGCTGATAGCGCTCGCGGTGGCGCATACCATACAATGTCCGTATTGCATAGACGCATATACGCAGGACTCTCTTGAAAAGGGGGTCACGGAAAAAGGAATGATGGAAGCCATTCACGTTGCGGCAGCAATCCGCGGAGGCTCCTCGCTCGTACACGGTGTGATGATGATGAATAAAGCGAAGAAACTTTCAATGTAATCTCTATACCTTCTCTGCCGGAGCGGCTTCTGCAGGCAGACGGACAGGGTTAGACTGAGGCTATGATTAAATCACTACACGCCCGCCACCATCAACTAGCCAACCAGGAACGCCAGGTGGAGTTTCTCGAGCGTGGAGTTTCTAAATCCGGCAAGGTTCCTTCTTTCCGGCAAAAAATTGAACCGCTGGGGCATTATCCTCTTAAGCCCACCAAACTTGAAATCTTCCAGGTAAACGTGGGCTATATGTGTAACCAGGCATGCAAACATTGTCATGTGGATGCCGGGCCGGATCGAAAGGAAATCATGACCCGTGAAACGATGCAGCAGTGCCTGGATGTATTAAAGCGCACCAACATCCACACCCTGGATATCACAGGCGGCGCTCCCGAATTGAATCCGGATTTTCGATGGTTTGTAGAAGAGGCTCGCCGGATAGGAGCACGGGAAATTATCGTGCGCTCCAACCTGACGATCCTCCGTTCGAATCCGAAGTATCACAACCTACCGGAGTTCTTTAAAGAGAATGGTGTTCGTGTATGTTCGTCCCTTCCATTTTATAACGCTGATAAGACCGACCGTCAGCGGGGTGAGGGTGTTTTTAAAGATTCAATTGAAGCGCTGCAAATGTTGAACAAGGCCGGATATGGAAAAGAAGGCAGCGGATTGATATTAGATTTAGTATTCAATCCGACCGGTGCCTTTTTGCCGGGTGATCAAAAGCAACTGGAGCGGGATTTTAAAAAGGAACTGAAAAGCCATTTTGAGGTGGAGTTCAATAGTTTGTTCACCATCACCAACATTCCGATCAGCCGCTTTCTTGATTTTCTGATCGAATCCGGAAATTATGAAGACTACATGGAAAAACTGATCAATGCTTTTAATCCAGCTGCTGTGAGCGGCGTCATGTGCCGCAACACCATCTCCATTGACTGGGAGGGCAACCTCTATGATTGCGACTTCAATCAAATGCTTGGATTAAAAACTGAAAAAAGTGCCGGTCAGCATATCAGCATGTTTGATGTAGAAGCGTTGGAGCACCGGAATATTGTTGTCGGACAGCATTGTTTTGCTTGTACTGCGGGGTCAGGGTCTAGTTGTCAGGGGGCTACGGCGTAGCAATAATTTTCATACTGATAGTGATCAGAGTCGGGCTACTTCTCGTAGGAGTATAAGGCTTACTGTGTCATCGATATTATCACTTGATTCGACTTCCAATAATGCGTCAGTACCCCTGATTTCAGGGATTATTCAAATTCACTCCATTAAGTATGTTTAAGGATATTGCTTTAAGCCCTGTCACCTTTTGTACGGAAAACAGTTGGGAAAAAACTTGGGACCAAGCCAACAATTGAGTAAATCAAGAAGTCTCACAAATAAATTCCGTGACAAAAATTAAAGTCGCTATAGCGGAAGATAATGCCAGATTCAGGAAAGCCTTTCTTCGCTTAATGAAACTTGAACCAGATCTGGACTTCGTTACTGAAGCCGGGAATGGAGCTGATTTGCTTCTCCAACTGGAATCTATGACACCTGATATCGTTCTCCTCGATATCAGAATGCCGGTCATGGATGGATTTGAGGCAGCCAAAATAATTCACAAAACATATCCTCAAATAAAGATTGTTGCCTTCACCCAGTTCGATTTGGAAGAAAACATTATTGAAATGAGTAAAATCGGTGTCAAAAGTTTTGTCGGTAAAAATCAGATGGAAGAAGTACCCAGAATATTGAAAATTGTAAATGAAGGAGGTGTTTACTACCCCGACAAAGTAGCTGAAATAATCAGCGCGTATTTGAAAAGAAATTCTTCTTTTTCAACAATATGCCCGGTCAGTTTGACCGAATTAGATGTAACAATTTTACAGGGTATATGTAAAGGATTTAGCAGCACACAAATCGGAGATTTAATTAACAAAAGCCCCAGAACGGTTGAAAAATACAGAAATGAGCTCTATCAAAAATTTAATGTGAGCAATCAACAGCAACTGATTGTTGAGATTTCAAAATGGTCTTTTCTCAAATAATCACAAAAATAGTACACGTTTCTTACATCAAAAATGTAGTAAGGTTACTATTGATTTTTCCAGTTAGTGTAATCTACCTTTGAGTTATCCCATTCTGGCGTTTCAAAGCCAAAGCGAATTGCAATCTTGAATTTCGTTTAAGTATATAAATAAATTTGCCATGAAAAAACCACCTGCACGAATTGCTTTATTAATCGTAACTGTATTATTTCTATATGGATGCAATGAAACAAGTTTGAAAAAAAAGGATGAAATCAGTTCAAAGCCAGATCTCACAAATGATGAGATTAGGAGGCTTGTGCTTCTTGACACTAGTTTCATTTATCCAGAAAAACAGGCTCGGGCAAATGCCCTGAATCTCGCTGCACAATTCCTTAACAAAAGGGACGGAATTAACCGGAGTATTTCCAATTTAATCACGGTTGGTTCTTTGTACAGCATTAACGGGACTACCTTAATAAAGACAGACTTTTCGATATCGAAACCCCAAACTCCATCCCTTTATATTTATAACTTTAAGGGAGCCCATGGGTACGTTATCCTTTCAGCGGACACTCGGGCGGCAGAGATACTTGCCACGGTAGGTAGCGGTAATATTGATTCATTGGCCCATCCTGGTTTACGTATTTTTCTGTCAAATGCTGTTAGCTACATTGATAGGAAGGTTGCTGAAATGGAATCTTATCGGGGGGATGCAGCCTTTCAACGCATGCTAGAAAAACTTCGTGTTGCACTTTTGGGTAAGAGTCAAAAATCAATTGTGGGAGGCAGGGTTGGTGCTTGTCAATCTGTCATTGATTGCGGTGGACCTCCCGATGGTTGTGTTTTAGTTTCAATCACGGTACCTATCTCAGCAGTGAATACAACGACTTACATAGCGCAGCCTTTATTAACAACATTATGGGATCAAAAGCCTCCATATAATAATGGGCAACCTAATTCAGGATGTTTGGCACGATCCGCGTGCGGTTCCAATTATAATTATTTGGCAGGGTGTGTCCCAGTTGCAGAAGGACAAGTGGTGGCCCATTTTCAGACAAGTCCGATTTGGCAATCAATTGATGGGAAAATCTGCCAAAATTATACTCCTGATGAATCGAACACTGTAGCAACATTGCTTCACAATATTTACCTTAGTTATGGTATTTATGTTGCCAGGAGTTGTGACGCTACTGGTGCAGGTCTTGATTTTGGAGACATTCATTTTACAGATCCACGAGGCATTACACCTGCGTATGGGCTCGTGCAGGGTCATTGGAGAGCATGGAATACGAGTGATATCCGTAACTCTTTAAGTAATGGAAGTCCGGTAATCATTGAGGGAATGCAACATCTTTGTTGTTTTATCTATTGCTGGGGGTGTGGTGATGGTCATGAATGGGTAATCGACGGTATGAGGGATCTGGGGGTGCAAACCATATACCAGTTTACGGCGACGTATCAAGGCGCATATTGTGATGCCTCACAACAGAACTACTATCAGTCTTATACTTATACCACCAACACAACAACTGCCACGCAGATTCACCAAAATTGGGGATGGGGCGGCGGCATGGGAAGTGATCCATCGGATTGGTATGCACAAGATGTCTTTATGAGCAACGTAACATCAGATCAAAATTACAATTTCAACCACGCCAATTATATAGTGGCATACATCACACCCAACTAAGCTTTATTTGAACTCAACACACTAAAATAATGTTAAATAATATAATAAACTGAGGCCCATTTCGGTTGTATATTGTAGGATAAAAATGAGTGAATGAAAATTGACCAAAAGAAATACTTAGGAGTTGCACAAGTTATAACGTGCCTACCTCTGATATCCGTATTCATTTGGTCAGCACTTTCTTACTCATGCCAACATCCAGTCAAAGACCCTCCTCCGGCCTTCATCGTAATAAGCACATTTTATAAAACAAATGGAGGTGCTGATCTTTTGAACCCTGGAACACCTGGCTCTTTTAAGGAGCAAGATTTAAGCATTATCAGTAAAATAAACTTCAATGGGGTAATCCAGGATATATCCTACAACACGAATGGAGTTGGGATTTATCAGGATGCAAATGGCTTTAGTTATATTGAACTTATGGTGCCAACTAATTGGGGAAGCAAGAGTCCCTTAGCAACTTATGTTAAGCTTAGCCCATCCATAACGGATACTGTCACCTATACATTTTTGAGTCCAGAAAGTCCATCAATTCCGGACAAAATCTTTTACAACAAGAAATTGGCATGGGATATTGTTAATGCCAATGTAGCAGGGAATTGGCCACCAATAACTATTATTAAATAGGTTTGGTGTTTCATCACGGCTAAGACCATCCAACAACTCAGTGGTCGTTTGTTGCATATGCTAAGGCCGATCATGTTTCTAATTGTCAGTATGGCGTACAATATGTTGTAGTCAGAAATATTATTGACATTAATGGCACACAGTACTTTGGGCCTTATACAGCTACATGGAACAAGTACCTATTTTCAGGATATGATACAGGCCCTTGCGCTACGGGTGTTTGCCCTGGGGACTCTGAAGCAGTTTATGGAGCTGTAGCTTTCCCATCCGGACGGAGCCATCCTATGCTATGGAAAGGGAGGAACGTATTG
>JANXYC010000035.1 GCA_025350305.1 Cyclobacteriaceae bacterium
AGGACTTGGTCTTTCAACCGTGGTTCCATGGGAGGGACTCGCAAAAAGCAAGAATTCTGTTGGCGCGAACGGTAAAATCAACGTTGGCGTGATTGGAATCAACGGTATGGGCTGGTCAGACCTCAGCTCGATTATGAAAATACCGGAAGTCCAGGTGCTGGGCCTTTGCGACGTGGATGAGAATGTTCTTAACAGGCGAAAGCTTGAATTGGCAAAGGATGGAATTACGGCCACCACCTATGTTGATTATCGTAAGATGCTTGACAACAAGGATATTGACGTAATCATAATCGGTACGCCGGATCATTGGCATTGTCTGCAGATGGTTGAAGCCTGTGCTGCAGGTAAAGATGTGTATGTGGAAAAGCCTATTGGCAATTCTATCCAGGAATGTAATGCGATGGTGGCAGCGCAACAGAAATATAACCGTGTCGTGCAAGTAGGGCAGTGGCAGCGAAGTGTCCCACATTTTGTAGATGCTCTCAATTATCTGAGGACGGGAAAGCTTGGCAAGATCAGAACGGTAAAGACCTGGGCGTACCAGGGGTGGATGACAAACATTGAAACTAAACCCGACGGTGTTGCGCCGGCCGGCGTGCATTACGATATGTGGTTGGGTCCGGCTCCAAAACGCGCTTTTAACCCGAATCGCTTTCACTTCAACTTCCGGTGGTTTTGGGACTATGCAGGAGGTTTAATGACCGACTGGGGCGTACACTGCATTGACTACGGGTTGCTGGGCATGGATTCCAAGTTTCCGAAATCGGCTGTAGCAGTTGGTGGAAAGTACGCATACCCGGATGGCGCCCACGAGACACCCGATACACTCGCTACAGTGTATGAGTTTGATGGGTACAATATGATTTGGGAACATGCGCAAAGCATTAATAACGGACCGTATGGACGCGATCATGGCATCAGCTTCATTGGCAACAACGGCACGCTGGTACTCGACCGGGGAGGATGGGAAGTGATACCGGATTCAAAGCGGATGGAGGCAATACGGCTCCAACCAAACAAAGGGAATGGTTTGGATTTTCACATGCGAAATTTTATTGATGTGGTCAAGTCCCGAAATATGAGCGATCTCAAATGTTCTATTCAGGCTGGAGCCCATGTGGCAACGGTATGCCAGATGGGAAACATCTCGTATAAGACGGGCGATAAGGTGAGTTGGGATCCCGCCAAATCAAGATTCAATGAGGAGAAGGCGAATGCATTGCTGAGTGCCAGCTATAATAATGGCTACCAGTTGCCGAAGGTGTGAAAGCAGGAAATTATTCGAGCGACGTGCAAGCCGTGAACCCTAGACATTACTTTTCTGTTATAATTTTTCTCATTACTTTTCAGGTAGCATGTTTTGCTCAAATTTCCTCGAAGGATTTTGAAATAAAAAAACTTGCTCATGGCGTGTATGCAGCCATCCATAAACCAGGTGGCAGAGCGATCTGTAATGCTGGGATCGTTGATTTGGGAAATGAAACCTTGGTTTTTGACCCCTTCATTTCTCCCTATGCTGCCCAAGAATTAAAAAGAGTGATCATTGAAATGGGACTTGGTCCGGTTAAATATGTAGTGAATAGCCACTATCATGATGATCATATCCGCGGCAACCAGGTTTTTAAAGGTGCTTCAGTTTATAGTACCCTGGTTACCAGGGATCTTATTGAAAAAACTGAGCGTGAGGAATTTAAGAACAATAACCAAAATCTTCCTGCCGTTATTGCCAAATCCGATTCCGCGCTTGCAGCAGTTCCGGCAAATGATACATCGCAAAAAATACAGCTTGAGTTCTGGAATAGTTATTATAAAACTATTCTTGAATCACAGAAAATATTACAAACTGTTTTGCCTGACAAAATTGTCACGTTAAGAGAGACAATAAAAGGCAGCAAACAATCGGTAGAACTTATTGATATGGGCATGGGGCATACGGTGAGTGATTTGATAGTGTATATCCCGAAGCGTAAAATCATATTTACGGGTGATTTGCTTTTTATAAATAATCACACATGGATAGCAGACGCAAGCCTCGACAGTCTCAAAAAATGTCTTATTAAAATGAAGGCGTTGAATCCTTCTATTCTGGTCCCCGGCCATGGTCCGGTCGGAAACAGGAATGATATCGATGTTTTATTAACGTATCTTGAGAATATAAATCAGTTAGCGGAAGCGCAAATAAAAAAAGGTTTGAAACCAGAAGAGATTAAAGAAATACCGATGCCAGCGGCATATCAACATTGGCTGCTGGGGCGGTTTTATCTTCCAAACGTCAAATTTCAAATGAAACAACTGGTTTCGCAGAAAAGTAAAACAGAAAAATAATGCATTAACCAGAGCACCTTTTACAAAGTTGAACTTAGTGTTTTGAAAAATATTCTTTGACAAAAGCGTGTTGTTGGTTCTCCGTCATTTTATCCGCTTGTTTTATTTCAATTTTTATTTTTGCGAAACGATGATCTGCCCGTAAAACGTTGTACAGTTCGACTTTCGCATCCGTAGGACCAAAGAGAATGACGGATTCATACTTTCTAATGGTCTCTCCCAATTTTTTGTAATATTCAGATTGGCGGTGCTGCTCTTTTTGATGCATCTGGTTTTCACTCTTACCAAGGCTTTGCTCTTTATCCTCGTGTGTAAAGTTTGAATCCATCTTAGTTGTTTTAATGGGGTCGGTTGTAAATTCCATAAGGTGGGCGTTTGCATGATCCATCCAAATGCCTAAATGTTTTGCTGATGTCATTTTGTTTCGTGATTTGTTTATTCGCTGATGAGATCTGTGGAATAGTTGTAATGAATTGTGATTAATAAATTTAAAGCTTAATATTTTGTTATTCAGGATATCGGACATCGCTGAAAGAATAATGGGCAGCACACCAGATAAGTCTTAACACAAATTATCATGCCTGTTTCTTGCTGAATGGCAACTACTTTCGTTGTATAAAAAAAATATGGCCCAGGGACTGAATTGTAGAAGTTAATACTCAAAATCTTGCGAGACTAATGAGTGTTAGGGACAAAAAAAGCCCGTATTCCAGCAGAAACCGTTCCCACTAACGAGACCGCAAACGTTTGCGGTTCAATTTTATTGATTTTATTTGCTGAATGTGTCATTGTATCTACCAGATTATTTTATATTTAATTAACCTTTCATTTACAGGTAACAATTATATATAAGTGAGCATCTCTAAAAACCTTGCCTTTTATGGCCCGCAATCCGTCACCCTTCTCCGAAAGAGAAGGGTACAAAGTTTTTAGAGACGCCCATGTTTTAATTAAACCCATTCTCAAACTCAAACCAAACCCTTTATCCATGAAAAAAAATTACAAAATAATGAGATTCATTGCCGTCTTGTTTTTTGTGACCTTTCTCGCCTTTCCGAGTAGCGCCCAGGAACGACTTGTGACCGGGACTATAAAAGACGAAGCAGGGGTTGCTTTACCCGGTGTAAACGTATTGCTGAAAGGAACAGCGAACGGAGCTACCACTGATTTGGACGGGAAGTTTTCTGTTAACATCCCTAATGAAAACGCAGTGTTAGTAATCTCATTCATTGGCTATGCGACTCAGGAAATAGCAGTACAAAGCCGCACCTTTATTGATGTTGCTCTGACACCTGATGTTACATCCTTGCAGGAAATAGTTGTTACCGGCTATGGAACTGAGCGCAAACAAGATATTGTATCTGCAGTTTCCACTATTTCAGCTGCCAAGACCGTAGCCATTCCGATGCCCAACGTTGAGCAGGCCCTTCAGGGACGGGTGGCAGGTGTGACTGTCTTTACCTCCGGTCAACCTGGAGCTGCGAGCCAGGTGCGGATCAGGGGATTTGGTTCAATAGGCAACAACGCACCATTATACATAGTCGATGGCGTGCCCACGTATGATGTGAGTAACTTAAATCCTTACGACATAGAAACAACTACAGTTTTGAAAGATGCTGGTGCAGCTTCCATATATGGTTCAAGGGCGGCATCGGGTGTAATTGTTTATACAACCAAGCATGGAAAGAATGACGGTAAAACACATATAGACTTTGATATGAGCACAGGTCTTAACTTTCCAGGAACTGGAATTAGTGTACTCAATCCGCAACAACAGGCAAACAAGGTTTATGAAGCTTTAGGTAATTCTGGAGCGAGTGTCGGGGGTCAGCCCTATGGTTCAGATATAAATAACCCGCAACTGCCAGATTATGTCAATGTAGGCGTTCAAAATGGCGGTTCATGGAAGCCAACGCCTATCTTCTTGAGTGGCCCTAACACTACTGCCAATGCCTCGGGGCTTATTAGTGCAGCTACGGATAATTATAATGTTGATTACAGCAAGGGTCCTATAGTTCAACTAGCACTCGCCAATAAGGGAGGTACGGATTGGTATAAAGCCATGACCCGCGTGGCACCGGTTAACCGCTATTCCCTGGGTATGTCTGGCGGAACTGACAAAGCGCATTTTTATGTGAATTTGGGTTATTATAATCAGCAAGGGATTGCCATTAATCAGTATTTGAATAGGTATACCGCGCGTATCAATTCAGAATTCAAACCTGCCAGTAACGTAAGGATTGGGGAGAATCTACAAATGACCTACATTCAAAACCCACAGATTGGCAATCCGCAGAGTGAAAATCAATTAAATTTAGCATATCGCATGCCTACAATCATTCCTGTCAATGATGTCATGGGAAATTGGGCAGGCACTGCGGCGCCAGGTTTTAACAACCCGGGAAATCCCGTTGCTAATCTTAATCGGCTGAATAAGGATTACAATAAAACAAACTCGACTAATATTTTTGGTAACGTGTATGTTGAAGTTGATCCAATTAAACACTTAACCTTGCGGTCAAGTTTCGGTGGATCTCTTAGTAACACCTATTTCTTTAATTATGCGCCACGCACCTACGAGAACGCTGAAAACACATCTTCCAATCAGTTAAATGAAGGTTCCGGGTACAGAACGAGTTGGGTGTTTACCAATACAGCCCGCTATGATGCTAAATTTGGAGATCATGGAGTGAAACTGCTGGTTGGATATGAGGCAATCAAAGATCCTGCCAGCAGTAGGTTCAATCGGGGTTTTGGCCTCAATCCATTTAGCAGTGACCCTAATTTCCTGAACCTTTCCAACACCAATGCAACGGGTCGTCAATTAGCAAGTGGTACTCCTGAACAAACAAGAACGCTTAGTTCTTTTTTTGGTCGCGCTGACTACAATTACAAGGATAAGTATTATGTAAGTGCTACTATGCGGAGAGATGGTGCTTCTTCATTTGGTATTCAAAACCGCTATGGTGTTTTCCCGGCCTTTTCCGGTGCGTGGCGCATTTCAAGCGAAGGTTTCATGCAAGGAATCAGTTGGATAGATGATTTGAAAATAAGGGGTGGTTGGGGTATTATGGGTAACCAGACTCCTATAAATCCCACAAACCAATACACCTTATTTCAGGGGGGGCCAGGTAATGGCTATGATATCGGCGGCACTAATAATTCAGTTACGCCAGGCCTCATTCCTTCCCAAATCGGAAACATTGCAGGCAAATGGGAAAAGAACACCACCAGTAACATTGGTATCGACGCAACGTTAATGAGAGGGACTTTGGAAGTGATACTGGAGTTTTGGCAGAAGAATACGGATGGACTTTTATACAATCCGCCTATTCCTGCCACCGGTGGAGTATATCCTAGCAATCCCTTTATTAATATAGCAAGTATGGTGAACAAAGGGATTGACTTGCAGATAATTAAGAGGATTAAAGTGAATAACAATTGGAATATTGAACTTGACGGGAATATCTCACCCTTCTCAAATAAGATTACGGCCCTGGCCCCAGGTATTACTTATTTTGAGCCCGGCAATTTCCGTAATTTGAGTTTTATCCGAAATGCCGTGGGACAGGGGCTCTCTTCTTTCTATGGTTATCAAATGATTGGCTATTTTAAATCGGACGCAGAGGGTGCCGCTTACAATCAGGATGGTGCAGGAAAGGGCCGCTTTAAATTCCAGGACGTAAATGGTGATGGAAAGATTGATGATAAGGATCGTGTATTCTTGGGTAGCCCAATTCCTAAGTTTACGTATGGATTGAATATCCATGTTGCATACAAAAACTTTTCCATGGATGCTTTCTTTTACGGCAAATATGGAAACAAGATTATCAACTTCAGTAAATGGTACAATAATTTCTATCAGTCATTCTCAGGAGCTGCACTCAGTTCCAATACACTGGATTCCTGGACACCGGCGCTTGGTGACAACGCAAAAACTCCGATCATTGAGACAGCTTCTAATTTCAGCACGAACACTCAAGCTAACTCCTGGTATATGGAAAGCGGTTCTTATTTGAGGATGAAGAATCTACAATTTAACTACAATATTCCTCAGCATCTGCTGAGCAAGTATGGCATTCAGAGATTAAAAGTATTTGTCCAGGCAGTGAACTTATTTACCATTACTAAATACTCCGGAAAAGATCCGGAAATTGCTTCAGCCGTGGATACTACATTAGGTGTTGACGTCGGCAATTACCCGGCGACTAGAATTTTTTCATTGGGTCTCAACGTAGGATTTTAATAAATTAACTCAAGCATAAAACGATAAAATTATGAACAATAAATCAAAGAAAACGCTTTTTACACTGGCGCTATTTTTTGGAATACTGTTGTATTCATGCTCGGACAGTTTTCTAAACCAGCCCGCCAAAGGCAGTGTGTCAACTGCTCAGTTAAATACGCAAGCTGGGATTGAGCAAGTCTTAATCGGAGCCTATGCCACCCTGAGTGGGTCAGCCGTTGGGCAGTCATACGTTGGTCCTTGGGGACCTGAGTGGACTAATTGGGTTTATGGTAGCGTGGTGGGAGGTGAGTCATTTAAGGGATCTAACTCCGGCGATCAATCGGATATCAACGGTCTTACATCGTTCACCCCGACGGCTACCAACAATTATTTAAAAGCGCAGTGGGTCAATTGTTACGATGGCATTAACCGGGCCAACACCGTTATTAAGCTACTGGCGGCGGTACCGGCCAGTGCCATATCAGATGCAAACAAGACTAGAATCATGGGAGAAGCACGTTTTTTAAGAGGGTTATTTCATTTTGAAGCAAAAATCATGTGGAATATGGTTCCCTATATCGACGAGACCATTGACTATACGTTGAACAATTATAAAGTGGCCAATACAGCCGATATCTGGCCTAGTATAATTGCGGATTTTGATTATGCTTTTACCAATCTTGCTGCAAGTGGAATGTCGTCCGGGCGAGCTAATAAATGGGCTGCCGCGGTCTACAAGGCAAAATGTTATATGTATCAGAAAAACTTTGCTGGAGCATTGCCATTGCTCACTACAATAATTACCCAAGGGGTTACGCCTGGCGGCACACCTTATGGTTTGAACGCAAAATTCAGAGACGCTTTTGACGCTAAAAATGATAACAGCAAAGAGTCTGTGTTTGCCATTCAGGCTTCTGTCAATGACGGATCAGGAGCTGCCCATGCAAACCCTGAAACGGTACTCAATTATGCATACCTGTCTTCTTTGCCGGTTAACTGCTGTGGTTTTAATCAACCTTCTTTAGATTTGGCCAATTCTTTCAGGACAAATGCTGTAGGCTTACCATTGATTGATGGTTCCTACAATAATGATCCAAATACGGATGGCAAAGGTGCGTTGGCCGATGAACAATGGCTTGCCAGCACCACACCTGCTTCAATCACACCGGATGCCGGCAACTTAGACCCTCGTATTGACTGGACCCTTGGCCGCACGGGTGTTCCTTATTTTGACTGGGGAACTTACAGTGGACCTCCGTGGGTTCGGTCTCTTAGTGATGGTGGACCTTATACTACAAAGAAACTCACGTTCCCTAATGAGGAAGTAGGGACCTATACAGATGGTAGCTCTTGGACCGCCGGATATAGCGCAGTCAATTATAATTTGATTCGGTTTGCAGACGTAATCTTATGGGCTGCCGAAGCTGAAGTAGAGGCAGGTAGTTTAACCAATGCCATGAATTATGTCAATCAACTCAGGGCCAGGGTACAAAATCCAGCCACCTGGGTAAAGATTTCTTTAGACATTACAAAAAATGATTGGCAGGCATACAAAGACCCCACAATTGCTTCAAAGAACGCTGGAAATTATGTAATTGGGCTATACACAATTGTAGACGGAACTTTTGGAGCTAAAGGCCTGGCACGGCAAGCTGTCCACTTGGAACGCCAGCTGGAGTTGGGAATGGAAGGGCATAGGTTCTTTGATTTAGTCCGTTGGGGTGAAACTGTTATTGCGAATGCAAATGGAAACCCGGTTAATTTACAAGCGACGATCAATCATAATGGAAAGTATGTCAATCTCGCCAAGGGTGTAACGTTTAAAGCTGGCAAGAGTGAATACTACCCCATACCACAAAGTCAAATTGATCTAATGACGGTGAACGGGGTGTCTGTTCTGAATCAAAATCCTGGTTATTAGTTAATTAATTTGAATTAATCCTGGCATTTAAGGCAAGGTCCAATGTAAATTGGCCTTGCCTTTGTTTTTTATGCTATGAAAAAAAGAGTACATGCATTCCTTCTTTTTATTTCAATTTCTTTAGTCCAGGTAAGTTGCAATCATTCGCCTAACACTCTTTTTCAACTGGTATCGTCTGATCAAACCGGCGTCACATTTTCCAATACAATTCAGGAAACCGAAGATTTCAACATTCTCACATACGAATATATTTATAATGGTGGGGGAGTAGCAATAGCCGATTTTGATAACAATGGGTTGCCGGATATATTCCTTTCCGGGAATGAAGTACCGAACAGACTTTATATCAACCGGGGTGATTTCAGATTTGAAGACATTACAGAGATAGCGGGTGTCAACGTGCCCGGAAGATGGAACTCAGGAATTGCTGTAGCGGATGTAAACAATGATGGGTGGATGGATCTCTATGTGTGCGCAACGATGAAACCGGATGCTGCTAACCGCAGAAATATGCTCTTCATTAATAACGGAAAAAATCAAAATGGCATTCCTACATTTTCGGAAATGGCAGCAGCGTACAAAGTGGATGATGACGGATTCAGCGTTAGTGCAGCATTTTTTGATTATGATCAGGACGGGGATTTGGACCTGTATGTGCTCACCAATGAGAAATTGAATAATGTCCCTACCAATTACCGCCCTAAGATTACAGACGGTTCCTCCCTCAACAATGACAGGTTATACAGAAATAATGGCGATGGTACTTTTACTAATGTTGCCAAGGAGGTTGGGATTTCGATTGAAGGATTTGGATTGGGATTATCTATCGCCGATTTTAATAAGGATGGATGGCCTGATATTTATGTATCGAATGATTATCTATCCAACGACATTCTATACATCAACAATAAGGATGGAACTTTCAAGAATGGAATTGCCGAGTTTATCGGACATCAAAGTCAATTCTCAATGGGAAATGATGTCGCTGATTTCAATAATGATGCCCTGCCGGATATTGTCACATTGGACATGCTACCCGAAATCAATGGCAGAAAAAAATCAACAATCAGCAATAAAAGTTATCAGAATTATATAAACAACGAGAAATTCCACTACGAATACCAGTATGTTAGAAATATGCTGCAATTGAACAATGGGCTTGACCAAGGGATAAAATTCAGTGAGATCGGTCAGCTTTCAGGTATCTACCAAACCGAATGGAGCTGGTCACCTTTGTTTGCAGATTTTGATAATGATGGCAATAAAGATTTGTTAATAACCAATGGATTCCCCAAAGACATTACGGACAAGGACTTTGCCAACTTTCGGGCAGATGTCGGGAACGTGGCGGGGATTCGATACCTTATCGATTCAATACCCGTAGTTAAAATTCCAAATTATGCATATAGAAACAACGGCGACCTTACTTTTAGTAATGTAACAAAGGAATGGGGATTGACAATTCCATCTTTTTCAAATGGCGCCGCTTTTGCTGATCTGGACAATGACGGTGACCTGGATTATGTGGTGAATAATATTAACGATGTAGCCTTTGTGTTCAAGAATACCTTGTATGAGCCCTCACAGAAGAAGGACGAAAGAAAAAATAACTTCTTGAGAATTAAATTAAATGGCAGTGGTAACAATCGACAGGGAATCGGCGCAAAAGTAACCCTCCTTTATGATCGCGGAAAGTTGCAGTATCATGAGCAGTCTATCTATAGAGGCTTCTTATCTTCTGTGGAGGGAATAGTACATTTTGGTGTGGGGAATATTTTAATGATTGATTCAGTTTTTATTGAATGGTCGGATGGCAATGTTCAGTTATTACAAAACGTTGGAGTAAACCAGGTAGTGACAGTTAGTGACGAGCCCGGTGCAGGATATGAAGCCTTACAGCAGTTTAAATCTAAGAAGAAGGAAGCACTATTTGAAAAAGCAAAGAACAAGACTGCAATACGGTACAAACATATTGAAGATGATAAAATCGATTTCAATATTCAACGGACATTGCCACATAAATTTTCGCAATCAGGCCCAGGTATTTGTGTAGGAGATATTAACGGTGATGATTTGGAGGACCTTATTATCGGAGGATCGGCCGATTATCAGCCCTCCGTTTATATACAAATGCCGGGCGGTACATTTTCACTTGATGAAAAGGGATTGAAAGAAGAAAATAAGGTAGAGGAGGACGAGGGTCTCTTGTTATTTGATGCTGACAATGATGGTGACCTTGATCTTTATTGTGTAAGTGGAAGCATCGAAACCGGGAAATCATTCGATATTTATCAGGACAGACTCTACATAAATAACGGTAAAGGCGGATTCACTCTTGATAAAAACGCAATTCCTGAGACGAAGGCAAGCGGTTCTTGCGTGCGAGCTGCTGATTACGATGCGGATGGCGATCTTGATTTATTTGTTGGTGGGAGGGTTGTCCCCGGTGGCTATCCTTACCCGGCCGTAAGCTATTTATTGAGAAATGATCGGGGAGTGTTTTCTGATGTTACATCAGAAGTTTGTCCGAAAATCAAAACATTGGGTATGATAACAGATGCTTTGTGGTCTGATTTTAACCAAGATGGTACAGCGGACCTGGTTGTGGTTGGAGAGTTTATGTCGGTTACATTTTTTAAAAATGACGGTGGAAAATTCAATCAGTTGAGCAACACAGGTGTTGACCAACAAACAGGTTGGTGGAATAGTATCACTTCAGGAGACTATGATAAGGATGGAGATATTGATTATGTAATTGGTAATCTTGGATGGAATAATAATTATGAGGTTACCCAGGAACATCCGCTTAAAATTTATGCTAAAGATTTTGATGCAAACGGTAGTATTGATCCGGTCTTAGCCTGTTACATGAAAGAATCAATTGGAACCGGTATAAAGAAATTATATCCGGTGCACTTTTGGGATGAGTTGAGTTCACAAAGCCCAAAATTCAGAAGGAAATATTCAAGTTATAAACAATATGGTAAAGCAACAGTGACCGATTTACTAACCAATGATGATTTGAAGGACGCTCTCGTGCTGGAGGCAAATAACATGGCAACAAGTTATGTGGAGAACTTGGGGAATGGAGCGTTTAGGATGAAACCATTACCAACGTTGACGCAAGTCGCACCGGTTAACGGAATGGTTACCGATGACGCTAATAACGATGGAAACCTTGATATACTCATGGTTGGCAATGACTATGGCAATGAAGTATTTGCTGGACGATACGATGCGTTTACCGGTTTGGTATTGATCGGCGATGGAAAAGGTTCATTTGCGGTCATGTCCGCGTCAAAAAGCGGGTTTTACATAGGTGGTGATGGGAAGGCCCTCGTTAAACTTATTGGTGCTGAAGGAGTTGAGTTATTTATCGCCTCTCAAAACAGAGATAGTCTTAAGATTTTTGAAAAAAAAACGTTAGTACGGCCAGAAATACTAGCGGCTCAGCCGATGGATAGCAGAGCAGAAATTATTTATCCCGATGGCAAAAAGGAACTAGTTGAATTTTATTATGGCTCCGGCTATCTCTCTCAATCGACACGTAGTATGGTGATTCCAAAGGGAACTGCTGAAATTATCATGTACGATTACAAAGGGCAATCGCGGAAAGTAGTGCCCAAGGAATTGAGAAAACAATCGGCAATAATTAAAACAAATTAAATTATCTATTCAAACAGAATTTTATTTTAATTCAACCATCAAGGATATGGCAACATCTAAATCATCCCGCAGAAACTTTATAAGGAAAATAGCTGGAACAACACTCCTTTCAGGTGTGGCCCCTTC